>NZ_LBFB01000002.1:0-182207 GCF_013363285.1 Marinitoga sp. 1154
TAATTATTACATGTCCTATATTTATTTTTATAATCATCTTAGACCTCATGGGTCTTTAAAGTATCTTACTCCTGATTTCGTTTTTTATCTTTTTAATGATAATTTCAATGATTTTATTTCGTCTTATGATTTTTCTGATTTTTTCGTTTCTGTGAAAAAATAAGTTTTTCTTATTTTTTGTCTAATTTTCGGGGGTCAAGCCGCATATTTTTCACCTTCTGATATTTTATTTCTTTTTTATTATATCATAACTGGATTAAATAATATACAAATTAGCATTTAAATTTTCTGATATTATATCCCCTTATTTGTAAGATTTTAATAGAATATATCAAAAAAATCGTCTGTAAAAAACACAGACGATTTAAAATATTTTTATTTATAAAATTTTATCGATTTTTGGCAATTTTTTTACATTATAAGATTGTTCATAACATTGAGCTAATGAAAATAATTTTTCTTCTTCTAAAAATCTTGCTGTAAAAGTCAAGCCAAAAGGTTCTCCATTTATATATGTTGTTGGAACAGTAATTGATGGGTATCCTGCTTTTGCAGCAATACCTGCTCCATAATTAGCAGGAAAAAGCAGAGCTGTTAGATTATATTCATCCATTACTTTGTCAATCCCTAATTTTCTCGAATATTTTCTATCATTTAATAAGCTTTTTAAGTATTCTTTATCATTTATATTTGTCCCATCTGATCTAATTAAAATATTTTGTCCATATTTTATTGCTTTTGGATTTTTATAATTATATTTTATAATATCATTCAACGTTTTTACTTCTAAATCTTTATCTTTTAAATAATTATTTATTCCATGTTTAAATTCATAATAAAGTACATTGATGTTATTTATTTTATCCAAATTCTCAAATTTTACTTTAATTATTTTCCCGCCCAATTTCTCAACTTTTTTCAACGCTTCAAAAAAAACTTCTTTTTTTTCATCCTCTAACCATTTTATATGATTTTCGGAATAACCAAAAATCATCCCCTTATAATCTTTTATTTCATTATATTTTGGATTATAATCTTTTACTATATAAGTAGTTGCATCTTTTTTATCATATTTGCTCAATATTCTAAATATTTCATAAGCATCTTTAACTGTTCTGGTTATTGGACCAGCGGTATCTTGTGTATATGAAATCGGTATAATACCACTTCTGCTAATTGAACCTGTAGTTGGTTTTAGACCAACGCATGAATTTGAACTGCTTGGCGATAAAATAGAACCAGATGTTTCAGTTCCTATAGCTGCTAAACATAAATCTGCTGCTACAGCTACTGCAGAGCCAGAGCTTGATCCTCCAGTATCAAAATTACCATATGGATTTTTAGTTTGTCCTCCTAATGTTGAGTAACCGTTTTTCATCTTAAAAGAAACAAAATTGGCAAATTCAGTAAGATTGGCTTTTCCCAAAATAACGGCTCCCGCTTTTCTTAATAATTTTACTAAATATGCATCTTCTTTTGCAAAGTTTCCTTCTAATGCTTTAACTCCAGCAGTTGTTTGCATTTTATCATTTGTGTCAATATTTCCTTTAATAATTATAGGAATTCCATGTAATTTACTTCTTATTTTTCCTTTTTTTCTTTCCAAATCTAATTTTCGAGCGATAAATATAGCATCAGGATTAATTTCTAATATTGCATTTAACATATTATTATATTTTGCAATTCTTTCAAGATAAAACTCTACCAATTCTACACTACTTAATTTTTTTTCATCGAATAATTTGTTAACTTTTTCAATCGTTAAATTCATCAATTCCATAGGTATCCCCCCAAAAAATACTTTTTATTTTAAGGTACTTGTTACTATTAATGAATAACCCAAAGCATAAAAACTGCTAAATCCAAATATTAGTTCAGTTTTTTTCATATTTACCCCCATTTAAAACTGGGCGGTATTTACCGCCCTTATAATTTATAATGATTCAATTTCATTCATAATAAATTCTACTAATTCGGAAATATACTTTTCAGAGAAATCAAATTTTATACCAGCTATTTCATATAACTTTTTAACTGGATATTTAAAACCAGAATTTAAAAAGTTTTTATATTGTTCTATTGCTTTTTTCTCATTCTCTTTATAATTCTTATAAACTGCTATAGCTCCTAATTGTGACATAGCATATTCAATATAATAAAATGGCACTTCAAAAATATGCAATTGCCTTAACCATCTAATTCTTTTTTCTTTATCTAATTCCGACCAATCAATTCCAGGATTAAATCTATCCATTAATTCACCAAAATAATTATCTCTTTCTTCTATTGTATGATTAGGATTTGTGTATATCCAATGTTGAAATGCATCAACGATCATTACCCAGGGTAATATTTTCAATGTTCCTTCTAATTGTTCTCTTTTAGCTTTTTTTAAATCTTCAGGATTATTATAATATTCATCTAAATACTCTAAAGTTAATAATTCCATAGACATTGAAGCTAATTCGGCTACTTCACTTGGGAAATCTTTTAGTATTGAAATCGGTATATCCTTAGAATAAAAGGTATGTTGTGCGTGTCCTGATTCATGCAGTAACGTTTTTACATTTCCATGTATTCCTACAGCATTCATAAATATAAATGCTGCTCCTGTTTCTCTTAAAGGATAATTATAGCCTCCTGGTGCTTTGCCTTTTCTATTAATTAAATCTAAAAAACCAGAATTTTTCATTTTTTCTATATTTTTTGCAAAATCAATATCTACTCTTTTTAAAACTTTTATAGCTTTTTCTACAAACTCTTCTTCTGTTTTAAATGGTTTTAATATTTTTCCGTCAACATCAACTTCAGTATCCCATGGTCTTAAAGTTTCCACATTTAATTTTTTTCTTCTTTCTTCATTTAATTTTGTTAATGCTGGAACAACAGTTTTTTCAACAGAGTTATGAAATTCAAATAAATCTTTAGGTGTAAAATCAAACCTTCTTTTTGCATCATGCATATAATCTCTAAAATTTTCATATCCAGCATTTTTTGCTATTTGAATTCTAATATTCTTTAATTCATCAAAGAGGTTTTCTAATTCTTCATGATGTTCTAATATTGCATTATTTACTAAATTCCAAGCATTTTCTCTAATTTTCCTATCGGGATTTTTTAAATATATTCCCATTTGAGATAAAGTTTTTTCTTCACCATCAAATTTTACAGTTATTTTAGATATTATTTCGCCATATTTAGAAGATAATTTCTGTTCTTTTACTTTTAATGGTAAATTTTCTTTTCTAAAAATTTCAATGTCTCTAGATATTAATTTATTCATATGTATATAGCTCTCGTCTTTTAATTCATTTCTATAGGGTGATTCATAAAATTTCTTTTTTAATAAGAAATCATATTCACTTGCAGGAGATATTATATTAGCATAAAACTCATTAAATGCTTTTGAATTTTCTTCTTTTGTATCACATGTCATTCTAATATATCTCCATGCCATTTCTTCAGAGAGTATAGCGTCAAATTCAGACCACTTTTCTAAAAATTTTAGTAAATCATTAACTGAATTTATTTTTTCATCTAATAAACTTTCTAATTCATTTTTCACATCGTCCCAACTGTTCAAATTAATTTCTTTGTTATAAAATTTTCTTGGTTTCTTTTCAATTTTTTCATTTGTAATTATCATCTTTTTTCCTCCTTTTTTCATTTTGTTAGTTATACTAATTATATCATACTTTTATAAAAATTTATATTATTTTTTTTTTGTTTAAATATTTTTGATTTTATAAAAAATTTTTGAGCTATCGCTCTCCTTTTCCTTTAGATTTTTTATACCTAAAAAATCTAAGCGTAAATTTGTAGAAAAAAAATCATGTATTTTTATTTTATTTATTATATAATTTTATTGTGGTGCCACAAAGGAGGGGGATTATGGAAAATTATATATTAAAAAGTATTAATTCCGCATTAGAATTTATAGAAGAAAATATATCAAATGATTTTTCTTTAGAAGATATTGCTGAATATTCGAATTTTTCATTATCTTACCTATATAAATTGTTTAATTTAATTGTTGGTATGAGCATTAAAGAATATATCAGAAAAAGAAGGCTTTCAAAGTCTGTATATGATTTGTTTAATTCTAATATGAATATTTTAGAAATTGCTATCAAATATCAATATAATACCTATGAATCATATTCAAGAGCATTCAAAAAAGAATTCGGATTATGTCCTAGTGAAGTTAGAAAGAAAAGAATAAATGTACCGTTATTTAAACCTATAACTTTAAATGGAGGGGATATTATTATGGAAAATAGAAACTATTTATTGCTTATTGATATTGATAAATTTGCGGATATTAATAAAACATACGGAAGAAAATTTGGTGATTTAGTTCTATTACAGATACCTAAAAGAATAAAAGAAGTTTTAAATAATGGAAACATTGAGTATGAAAATAAAAAAGCTGAAAACATTGAAAGATTAGGCGGAGATGAATTCGTGATTGTATTGAAAAATACCGATGAAAAAAATGCAAAAGATATTTCTAAAAAAATTTTAGAAAATATTAAAAAAACATTTGTTTATGAAAATAAAAATATTCAGGTAACTGCGAGTATAGGAATCACTGAATATGTTTTATTAAATAAAGATACTTATGATGATGCGTATAAAGCTATGATTAATGCAAAAAAAGAAGGCAGAAACACTTTTAAATTAATATAGTTCTTTAGTATAATGCAAACCATGTAATAGAATAAATATAATTGGTATGGAATTTCCATACCAATTATTAATTATATTGATAGTAATTTCAAAATATTTTTTTAATTATAATTTTTCTTTTGATTTTATTTGGAAAATTTTATTGTTAGATTTGATAATAACATCTTTTTTCGCTCTGGTTATTGCAACATAAAAAAGATTGATTTCATCAATAATGTATTGATGTTTAAATTTTATATTTTCTCCAACTATTATTTTTTCAATATATTCTTTATAATTAGTTTTAAATTCTTCAATTGTCTTATATTTTTCTTTTTTTAATAAATCTATTATATCTGGAAAATCATGACAAACAATAACTTTATCCCATTCTAATCCTTTACTTGTATGCGCCGTAGTAAGAAAAATTTTACTTTTACTATTTTTTGATTTATTTTCTGCTATGTCTAAAAGTGAAAATATTTCTTCATTATATTCTTCTGCTATGTTTATTGCTGAAATTAATTCATAATCTTCAAAATCTTCTGCATATTCTCTTAAATCATTTAATGATTTGAATTTTAAAAACCATTTTTCTGTTATTTTTTCTTTATAAGTTTGATTTCTTAAGTATTTTATATAATAATATATATTTAAAGAGAGATAAAATATTTCTTTAGGAGACCGAATAAGTTTTATTTCATGATTTTTGAATTTATCTATAAGCTTAATAAGGGTGGCATTGGTTCTTGTTACAAAAGCTATATTTTTTATATTTGTATCGTTTAAATAGTTGAAAGAAATTATCTCATTTTCTTCACCTTTGAATTTTTTTAGTATTATATTTGCTTTCTCAGCAATACTATTATTAAATCTAAAGCTTTGGGTTAAGTATAGAATTTCTGAATTTAGATCATTTCTAATTTTATACATTGCATTGGTTGATCCTCTGAATGTATATATTTGTTGATGTGGATCACCAACTATTATTTTTTTTCCTTTTAATTTTTTAAAAATATCTAAAACAACTTCATTTGTATCTTGTGCTTCATCAAGAAGCACATAATCAAAATTTATTTTTTCCAAATATTTTTCAATATTTAACTGAAAATATTTTAAATATACATTATGCGTCATTTCAAGCTCGCCATTAATATACATATACCATATTTTTTCAATTTTATCTTTTAAATATTTTTTATGTTCGTTTATGATTCTAAGTCTCGGATTGTTTTCTATAATTTTTTCAATAGTACTATTGGAAATTTCTTTTATATCACTATTACAAAAATCATTAAATGCTATTCGAAGTAAATCTGCAATATATATATCAATTCCGAGTATAGAAGATATTTCAGATGTATTTAATTCTTTTCCAATTTTTTTTATTTTTAAATCTTTTTTTACAAAATAATACGCAAAACCATGTGTTGTTAAAACTTTAATATTTTTTATACCAGCTTTTTTTATTTTATATTCAATCTCATTTTTTATTGATCTATTAAAAGCAAGATATAGAAATTTCTTATTGCTTAAATTATAGGCAATGTTTAATAATGTGGTTGATTTTCCTGTCCCTGCAAAAGCATTTATTATTAAATTATTTACTTTCGCCTTTTTTATTATATTTATCTGTTCTTCTGTTAATTTATAATTCTTTTTATTTTCATAATTTGTGTTTTTAAAATATGTGTTATTTATAATTTTTAAATATTCACTGTATATATTGTCTTTTTTGTTATTTTTATAAAAATCCCATCCGCAATTTGAACATTTTTTTATATCATCTTTCATTATCTTATTACATTTCGGACATTTTTTGAACAAAAAAAATGAATCACAATACGGACAAATTTTTACATCACTTTCAACAATTTCTTCACACGAAATACAGATTTTTGTATATTTTATAATACTTCACTCCATTCTTTAACATTTGCCAATAAACTCTAACACATCCTCATCAAAATTTTTTATTGATAATGTTAATTTTCCTATTCTTTTTATTGTTTCTTCAACATTTCCAGCAGCTATTCCATTACCACAGGGAATATTCATATTTTCCAATGCCAATTTTGCACTTTGGAGAGCTACGAAAGTGCCTGTTCCCGCTTTCAAGGCACATCCTCTTTTTGCGCCATCACATGTTAATCCAAACAGCGTCGATAAAACGTTGTTTACTGCATTTTTTATTTGCGTTTTTGTTCCACCTTTTAAATAAACTATCCCACCAGCAACTCCAGCTGATGCAACAGATCCTGCACCACAAATAGGTGTTAACACCCCTGTATAAGATTTTATATATATAGTAATTAACATACTGAGTAATAAAGCCTTTTTCATTTTTTCATCATCATATTTTTCACCTATTTTTATTATAGGTAATGTGCTGGATAATCCCTGATTTCCACTTCCAGCAACAGTCATTACAGGCATTAATTCTCCACTCATCCTCGCATCGACTGCCGCTTGTACTATATTCACAGGTTCATAATCCAACACATGTCCAAAATTATTTTGTGTCTTTAACCCTTTTTCTGCAATTGCTGTATTCATATCTATAGCTTTTTCAATTAAATCAATTACTTCATTATCTGCAATTTCTACATATTCTATTAACTTATCAAAGTTAAAATCTTTTATTTTTTCCAATAATGCTCCACTTTGTTCAAATGGTTTATCTAATATAGGTGTTCCATTTTCTTCAATATGGACTATATTATCATGTTTTCCTTCAATTATTACTTGAACTATGTTTTCACTTTCTATTATACAATTAACCTTTAAACCATTATAATCTTTATTTACATCAATTTTTATCTTGCTCAATATTTTATGTGAATTATCAATACATTTTTGTTCTACATTCTTCAAAACTTCCAATCCCAATTCAGCTTCGCCACATGTATAAGCAAGTGCTGCTGCTATTTCTAATCCTATAAAAGGTGTCCCTGGAATATTTACTTCTAAACCATTTTTATAAGTATTTTTATCCAATAATATTTTTATTTTTTTTAATTTTCCTTTTAAATATTTTTTTGCCGTTGCAACTGCTAATGCAACTGCTATTGGTTCTGTACAACCATATGCAGGTTTAACTTGATCAAAAATTATTTTTTTTAACATTAATATCCCCCCTACACTTAGTAATTTTGTGATTCAATATTTGATATATCAATAATTGGAGCTAATCCAACCATTAAAAAACCTATTATTTTTAATACATTAAATGCTTCATTTAAAAACATCGCTGATAATACTGACGCAAATATTAGTTCTAAAGGCATTATTAAAGATAGAGTATGTGATTGTAATTTTTTTAATGATAAATAATTTAAAGTTAGTGGAACAAATGTTGCTAATACTGCTAATATAAAACCAGATAACATAAATTTACTATTTAATGTATATATTTCATTATTTAATAATACTAATACAAAATAATAAATAAATGTTCCAGAAAAAGTATAAAATGCACTTTCAAAAGGATTTGTATTTTTTTCTTTTAATTTATCACTTGCAGCCACAACAAACAATGCATTTACAAATGAACTGAATAATATTATTAATGTGCCAAATACTATGCTATTATTTCCAGAAAAAGCTCTTTCGCCCAAATTGGAAATCAAAACTCCAACAAAGGAAATTGCGACTGCAGAAATATTTACAATATTGAGTTTTCTTTTTGTAATTTTTGTTTGTAGTAATGATACAAAAATTGGATTTGTAAAATATATTACTGTCGCATAAGCTGGATTCAAATATTGAAGACCTACAAAAAAGGCATATGCTGCTATTCCGTAATTCATTATGCCCAACATTGAAAAATAGATAAATTTTTTGAAATGAAATTTATATCCTGCTAATACAAATATCATTCCTGCTATTAAAAAAGAAAAAAAGAATCTCAAAAATAATATTTGAGATACACTTGCTCCTATATTAAATGAATATTTACCAAGAACAGATGTTACTGATGAGGAAAAAGCCGATAGTATTGCCATTAAATAATGCAGAAAAATCACCTCTTATATTATTATACTAATATTATATATTTTTTTTATTTATATTTCAAGAAAAAAAGAGGTGGGATAATCCCCCTCTTTAACTTTAATCAAAAATATTCTATTATTTTTTCTGCAAATTTATTCGCTGAAAGAACTTTTTTATCGTCTTTTACAATATCAGGTGTTCCAAATCCTTCTAATATTGTTTTTTCAAGAGATTTTCTTATTAATTCTGCCACCTGTGTAAAATTTATATATTCGAACATCATAGCGCCAGATAATATCAGAGATGTGGGGTTTGCCATTTCAGGATTCTTTATTCCTGGAGCAGTACCATGTGTCGGTTCAAATAAAGCTATATCATCTCCTATATTAGATCCTGGAACAATTCCTATCCCTCCCACCTGAGCTGCTGCTGCATCTGATAAATAATCTCCATTTAAATTTGGAGTTATTAATATATCAAAATTTTCTGGATTTAATAATAATTGTTGAAACATATTATCTGCTATAATGTCGTTTATCTCTATTTGATGTTTTTCTAATTCTAAACTATAATCTTTTGAAACTTCATAACACCAGTTTCTAAAAGCTCCTTCTGTATATTTCATTATATTCCCTTTATGCACTATGGTTATCTTTTTTCTATTATATTTTATAGCATATTCTATTGCTTTTTTCATTAATCTTTTCGTCTTAAATTCACTAATAGGTTTAATACCTATTGCTGTTTTATTCAGAGATATATTAAAATTACTTTTTAAAAAATTTATTATTTTATTTGATTCTTCAGAATTTTCTTTCCATTCTATTCCTGCATATACATCTTCTGTATTTTCTCTAAATATTATAATATCAACCTTTTCCGGATTTTTTACAGGAGCATCTATTCCTTTTATATATTTTACAGGTCTTATACATGCATATAAATCCAACTTTTGTCTTAATGCCACATTTAAGCTTCTATATCCACTACCAACTGGTGTTTCTAATGGACCTTTTATACCAATTTTATATTTTTTTAAAAGTTTTAAAGTTTCAAGTGGTAGAATATCCCCATATTTTTCAAATGCTTTTTTTCCAGCATATATTTCCTTCCAGATTATTCTTTTTTTATCTTTGTATATACGATTTACAGCTGCATTCCATACTTTCATAGCAGCATCCATTACGTAAGGACCTATTCCATCTCCTTTTATATATAAAATAATTTTATTTTCCATTTTCTCAACTCCCTATATATAATAAAAAATTTTATTATTTATCCAAAAAATGATTGATTAGAACAAGATTATCTGCATGTATAAATTCTTTATAATCGAAATCTTTTAAGATTTCTTCACTTTTTTTCCCTTTTATAATTTCAGTTTCATCTTTAGAATAATTGGTTAATCCTTTTGCTATTAATTTTGAATTATAATATACATCTACTGCATCGCCTTTTATAAATTCTCCTTCTATTTTATTTATTCCTATTGGCAATAAACTTTTTCTTTTTAATATTGCTTTATTAGCACCCTCATTAATATAAATCTTACCCTTACTATCGCTTAAATAAGCTATCCATGCTTTTTTATTTTTCATTTTTTTATCAGGTAAAAAAATTGTTCCTGGATTTTTATTTTCTATAAATTCATTAATATTTTTCAGATTATTTCCATTACAAATACACGCTTTGATACCAGATGCTGATGCCATTTTCCCTGCAAAAATCTTTGAATCTATTCCACCTGTTCCTAAAGTAGTCTTTTTCAAATTCATTATTTTTTTGTTTTCTTCATACTCTTTTATAATAAAACCTGTTTCATCATATATTCCATCAACTGAAGTTAAAATTATTAAACCATCTGCTCCCCACCCAATTGCAAAGTAGGCTGAAAGTAAATCATTATCTCCAAATTTTATTTCTTCTATTGATATTGTGTCATTTTCATTTATAATAGGAATTATTTTTAACTGGTTCAAACCTATAAGTGTATTTTTAAGATTTAAAAATCTTTGTCTATTGGAAAAATCATCTCTAGTAAGTAAAATTTGGGCAACCTTTTTATCATAAAAATCAAATGCCTGTTCATATATCTTCATTAATTGTACTTGTCCAATTGCGCATAAAGCCTGTTTTTGTGATAATCCTTTTAATGGATGTAAATTAAGATATTTTAGTCCTGCTGCATTTGCACCAGAAGAAACAATTACAACTTTTTTTCCGTTATCTACAAGATTTGAAATAATTGAACTTAACTTTATAATAAAATTTTTATTTATCTGATTATCTTTTATAAGTAGATTACTACCTATTTTTATAACAATTTTGTCCATATTACTCCCTCACATTATAATTTCCAAATATTATATATTTATAAGTAGTTAACTCTTTTAAACCAACAGGCCCTCTTGCATGCATTTTTTGAGTGCTTATCCCCATTTCTGCACCCATTCCAAATTCTCCTCCATCTGTAAATCTCGTAGAGGCGTTTACATAAACAGCTGCAGAATCTATTTGCTCTATAAATTTCATAGCATTAAAGTAATTTTCTGTCAATATTGATTCTGAATGTCCTGTGGAATATTTTTTTATATGCTCAATTGCTTCATTAAAGTTTTCTACTATTTTTATTGACAATATTAAATCAAGATATTCTGTAGCCCAATCTTCTTCTGTTGCATTTTTAACATTTATAATATCAACAGTTTTTTCGCAACCCCTAATTTCAACGCTTTTTCTTTCTAAAACATTTTTTAACTCTGGTAATATTTTTTTAGAAATATTTTTATGTATCAATACCGTTTCAACAGTATTACATGTCCCAGGTCTTTGTGTTTTGGCATTATCAATGATTTTTATGGATCTCTCTATATTGGCAGATTCATCTACATATATATGACATATTCCAACACCAGTTTCTAAAACAGGAACTGTGGAGTTTTTTACAACAAAATCAATTAAACCTTTTCCACCACGCGGAATGATTAAATCTATATATTCATTTAATTTAAGCATTTCATCGACAAATCTTCTATCTGTATTTTCTATTATTTCTATAGCTGACTCCGGGAGATTGGATTTTTTTAGTCCCTCTTTTATTGCTTTTACTATAGCTTTATTCGAATTTATTGCATCTGATCCACCCCTTAATAATACTGTGTTACCTGACTTTAATGCCAATATTGTAGCTTCCAGTGTAACATTTGGTCTTGATTCATAAATTATTCCAACAACACCTATTGGTACTCTAACCTTGCTTATTCTTAGACCATCTTCCCTTAAAAATGAATCATAAATTTCTCCAACAGGATCTTTTAAGTTAACAACTGTTTTACATGCTTCAATCATCCCATTTATTCTTTTTTCGTTTAATTCCAATCTATCAATTAATGCTTTTTTTAAACCTTTTTCTTCAGCAAGTTTTACATCCTTTTTATTTTCTTTTAATATGAATTCACTGTTTTTTTCTATTTCTTCTGAAATTTTCAATATTGCATGATTTTTTTCTTTTGTAGTTAGTGTTTTTAATATGTCAGTTGCTTTTTTTATTTTTTTTGCTTTACTTATTAATTCACTCATATTATCACCTCACAAACTTTTGCTTTTCAAATATGATTCGTATATAGACTTCATAATTGCACCTTTAACACCTTTTTGCTCTAATTCATATAATCCTTTTATTGTTACACCACCTGGCGAAGAAACTTTATATTTTAATTCTGCTAATTCAATGTTTTCTTTTTCCAAAAATTTTATAGATCCTTCAAACGTTTTTAAAACTATTTCTTTAGCTGTCTCCGCATGTAAGCCAATATTTATAGCCCCTTCTATAAAACTTTCAAGTATAAAAGAAACAAATGCCGGACCACTACTATTTAAAATAGTAAATGCATCAAATTTTTCTTCTTCTAATTCTATTACTTTTCCAAGTGGTTTCATTAAATCTATAATACCCTTTTTTATATTTTTATCAATAGTTTTATTGAAAGCAACAGCTGTAACTCCTTTGCCAATTTTAGAAATTATAGTCGGCATAATTCTTATCACATTATTTTTATGAGTTTTTTCTATAACTTCTTCTAATTCTTTTCCTGCCGCTGTACTTATAATATAATTTTCTTTTTCCTCAAGTTCAGATAATTCTTTAAACACTTTATCAATATGTTGTGGCTTTACAGCAACAAATATAAACTTTGATTTCTCATATACCTCTTCTATTGATTTACAAATATTTACATTCTCAAGCTTTTCATACTTTTTTAATTTTGATCTTGTTCTATTTATTATATTAAATTCATATTCCTTATTATATAATGCTTCTAAAATCATACTTCCTATATTTCCAACACCAATAATTCCAACATTCATAATATCACACTCCATAATCCCCATATTTCTTTACGTATTCATCAATACCCCCTATTTTAATTATTTTATTCATAAATTCCGGAAATGGTATAAATGTATATTCTTTTTTTTGAGTAATATTTTTTATTATGCCTTTTTCTGTATCTATTTCGAGGATATCACCTTCATTAATCTCATTTGCTTCTTTTAATTCTATAACAGGTAACCCGATATTTATAGAATTTCTATAAAAAATTCTGGCAAAAGATTCCGCAATTATACATGATACCCCTGATAATTTAATAATCCTTGGCGCATGTTCTCTTGAAGAACCTAACCCAAAGTTTTTACCTCCAACAATAATATCCCCTTTATTTACTTTATCAGCAAAATCTTTTCGAGCATCTTCTAAAACATGTTTTGAAAATTCATTAAGATTTGATCTTAAATGAAAATATCTACCTGGAGCTATATGATCTGTTGATATATTATCTCCAAATTTCCAAACTTTACCTTTTAATTTCATTTTAAAACCTCCCTTGGATCTGTAATATATCCAGTAATCGCACTTGCAGCAGCAACTGCTGGAGAAGAAAGATAAATTTCTGAATTTGGATTTCCTGCTCTTCCATGAAAATTTCTATTTTGAGTTGATAATACCTTTTCCCCATCAGCAGGAACTCCTGCATGTACTCCTACACACGGACCACAACCTGGAGGTAATACTGTCGCATCAGCTTCTAAAAATATATTAATCAAGCCTTCCTTCAATGCTTGCAAATAAACTTCTTTTGAAGCAGGAGCTATTATTAACCTTGTATCTGATGCTTTTTTTCTTCCTTTCAATATGGATGCTGCTACTCTTAAATCTTCTATTCTACCATTTGTACATGTTCCTATGTATACTTGATCTATTTTTACTCCTACTGCTTCTGATATATTTCTCGTATTATCAACGGTATGTGGAAATGCTACTTGCGGTTCTATATTAGATAAATCAATTTCTATAATTTTTTCATAATTTGCATCATCGTCTGCTCTTATTTCTTTATAATCATTTTCTCTACCATTTATTTTTAAATACTCTTTAGTTTTTTCGTCAGTGGGAAATATCCCCACCTTGGCTCCAGCTTCCACTGCCATATTTGATATTGTAAGTCTTGATTCCATGGAAAGATTTTTTATACCCTCTCCACTAAATTCTAATGCCTTATAAGTTGCTCCATCAGCGCCAATCATTCCAATTAAAAATAAAATTATATCTTTCGCATAAACTCCAAAAGGCAGTTTACCCTTTAAATTTATTTTAAATGTTCCTGGGACTTTTAACCATACTTTTCCTAAACCATATGCAAGAGCTATATCCGTAGATCCCATACCTGTAGCAAAAGCTCCCAAAGCTCCTGCAGTACATGTATGTGAATCAGCTCCTACAATTACATCACCTGGTTTAGCATATTTTTCAGCTACTATTTGGTGCGAAATCCCTTCTCCTATATCATATATATTCGCAGAAGTTTTTTTACAGAAATTTCTTAATTTACTATGAGTATTGGAGAGTTCTTTTCTTGGACTTGGTGAAGCATGATCTATAAAAACCAGAGATTTACTTTCTACATCTTTAAAATTCAAATAATTAAACTGATCAACAGTTAATGGACCTGTCCCATCCTGTACAAACGCCAGATCTACATTCGAAACAATTATTTCTCCCGGAAAAACATCTTTTCCGGCATGTTGGCTTAAGATTTTTTCAACTATTGTTTTACCCATTAATTTTCAACTCCTTTCACTTCTCTATACTTTAACCCTTTTGGTCCTTTATAAATTGACCGGGGTCTAAATATTCTATTATTTTTTTTATATTCCATTGCATGAGCGGTCCAGCCAACTATTCTTGCCATGGCAAATATAGTTGTAAAAAATTCCGAAGGAATTCTAAAATAATTATAGAGAATGCCTGAATAAAAATCTACATTTGGAAATATTTTTTTATTTTTAAATTTTTTTATTACATATTCTTCAACCTTTAAAGCTATTTCAAAATATTCAATTCTTTCATTTATAAACAAATTTTTTATCCAATTTTTCAATATTCTTGCGCGTGGGTCATATGTTTTATATATTCTATGACCAAAACCCATAATTTTTTCGCCTTTTAAAATTAAAGAATCAATATAATTCTCAACATTGTCAATACTTTTTATTTCCTCAAACATTTTTAAAACTCTTTCATTTGCACCTCCATGTAAAGGTCCTTTCAATGCCCCTATTGCTGTTGTTATAATAGAATACAAATCTGATAGAGTCGATGCTGTTACTGTTGATGCAAAGGTAGAAGCATTCATACCCTGTTCTGCGTGTAAAATTAATGCTTTATCAAAAATATCAGATTTTTCTGAAACTTCACCAAACATCATATACAAAAAATTTTCAGAATGGTTCAAATCTTCTCTTGGCCGAATTAATTTCATCTCGTTTTTTATCCTATACCAATACGCTATGATTGTAGGTATTTTCGCTGTTAAATTTATTGCATTTTCTAAGGATGAATTTGTTTTTTCAGAATATATACCTAATAAAGACACCGCACTCCTCAACACATCCATAGGATGTGCATTTTTTGGTAATTCTTTCATCATTTTTACAATTTTTTTAGGTAACTCTCTTTTTTTAGATAACATTGATTTTATAAAATCAAGTTCATTTTCATTTGGAAGAGATCCAAACCATATTAAATAAGATGTTTCTTCGAAATTAGAATTTTCAACCAAATCCTCAATTTCAAACCCTCTATAAACAAGTTTCCCCTTTTCTCCATCAATATATGAGATAGAGCTTATCGCTACAGCTACCCCTTCCAATCCATGTTTTACATCAAAATTAACATCCATTTTTTCACCTCCTCAATATTGAAAAATTTTATATTATTGTAAAAAACGATGTCTTTAATTGTTTAATTTTCTTTATTAAAATAGATTATAATTCTATTTGTTTTTATCTTTTGATATTAGAAAAAAGAATAAAAAAAGGCCACACTTCTAAGAAAGTGTGGCCTTTGATTACCTTAAGTTAAAAAAATCATACACCGAGCTTAAGGTGCCGCAAAGGCCACACCTTAGGTTCGGGTTGATTATTTAATGTATTTATTAAATTTAAAGCAGAATAATTAATTACAAACATTATAATTTCCTCCTATCGGCTTTTAACGGCACAGATAACCTTTAATTGATTTTAACATATTTATTATTAAAAGTCAAGTCTTTTTTTACAATTATATTATAGTAAATAAAATTTAATTATTTTTTAACTATTTACTCCAATCATAATTATATATCCACTTCTGCTTTAATTCTTCCAATGTCCCATCTGTTTTTAATGTTTCTATTACCGTATTTAACCATAAAAGTAAATCAAGATCACTTTTTTTAACAGCTATTCCCAGATTTTCTTTTGTTAATAAATCTTTAATCATGACAATAGATGGGTATTTTTTAACCAATGTTCCAAAATACAAATCATCAAACACTATGGCATCCGCTTTTTTTATAATTATTTGATATGCTGCTGCATCAACTGTCTCAAAAGTTAAAATTTGTGCTTGTGGAAAATTTTTTCTGGCAGCTATTTCACCTGTTGAACCTAACTGTACCGCTATTTTTGCTTTTTTCCCCATTTCTTTCAGACTCTCAATAGTAAGACCTTCTGGATATTTCTTTGAATTATACATTAATGCCTGCCCAGTTTGATAATAAGGAATTGTAAAATTAACTTTCAACGCCCTTTCAGGTGTTATTGTCATCGCGGCTAATATTATATCAAACTTATCAGTCATCAATGCCGGAATTATTCCATCCCAATTTGTTATGATAAATTTTACGTTTACACCGAGAAAGTCAGCTATAATATTCGCAAATGCTATGTCGTGTCCTATTCTTTCTCCTTTTGTATTAATACCATAAAATGGTGCATATGCTGGATCCTGACCTATCAATAAAACGCCTCGTTTTTGTATCTCTTCAATTTTTCCACCAAATACTACTAATGTCATCAAAATTGCCAAAAATAAAAATATTCTTTTTTTCATAATATCAACCTCCTAATTATTTTTTTGATTAAATAATAAAAAAGACCACATTTAATTAATGTGGCCAGAATTTCCTAAATTCAATACAACTCTAAAAGGTGTAAATATTGGCCACACCTCACATGATGATGATAATAATGATGATGATGATGCAAATTTCCGTTATAATTAAATTTCTTTATAAAAATACTTTTTTCCATAAATAAACCTCCTCTCTATTAAGCTATTTCATATTTTAATTCTGTTTTAAAAAAAGTATCTGGATCCATGTTTTCTAATATTTTTCCATCTTTCATAAAAACAATTCTATCTCCTGCTTTTTTTGCAAAATCAACCTCATGAGTTACAACAATCATAGTAGTTCCCGAATTAGCAAGTTCAACCATCGTTTCTTTTACTTCATAAACTAAGCCAGGATCAAGAGATGAAGTTGGTTCATCAAATAAAATTATTTCTGGTTCCATAGCTAAAGCTCTGGCTATTCCAGCTCTTTGTTGTTGCCCTCCAGATAATTGCCCAGGAAAATTATATACTTTATCTTTTAAATGTACTTTTTCTAAAACTTTAATAGCTTTTTCATAAGCTTCTTCTTTTTGCATTTTTTTTGTTCTTATTAATCCTAAAGCTATATTATCTATTATTTTTAAATGTGGAAAAAGATTATGTTGTTGAAACACAAATCCAATTTTTTGAACTAAGTTTTTCCTTGTATAATCAAAAATATTTTTTTCTTCTAATATTATTATTCCTTCATGGTATTCTTCTAATCCAGCAATACATCTCAATAACGTTGATTTACCAGACCCAGAGGGTCCCATTATCACCAACACTTCTCCTTTTGTAACTTTCATATCTACACCTTTTAAAACCTGTAATTCTCCAAAATTTTTTTTCAAATTTTTTATTTCAATCATAATATTGCATACCTCCTTTCAAAATATTTTCCTAAAACTTGTAATAGTGCTGTTATTGTAAAATAGAATATTGCTACGGTTATATAAGATTCAAAAGATGCAAATGATGATGTTGCAATTTGGCGTCCAACCATTGTCAATTCCTGTAATGCTATTACAGAAGCAAGTGAGCTATCTTTTACAAGACTGATAAATTGTCCTGTTAAAGCTGGTAATGTTGTTCTAAATGCCTGAGGTAAAAGTATATCAACATAAATATAAAATGTGTTTAGTCCTATCGTTTTTGCTGCTTCAATCTGGCCTTTATCTACAGCTTCTATTCCTCCTCTTATTATTTCTGATATGTATGCACCTTCAAAAAGAGAAAGTGATACAATTGCACCAATCATAGCATTAATCTCAATCATAGATCCTACACCATAATATATAATCAAAATTATTACTAATAATGGTATATTTCTAAAAACTGTGGTATATGTATTGGCAAATTCTTTTAAAATTTGATATTTAGATGTTTTCATTACTCCAAATATAATACCAATAATCAGCGCAAATAATATTGATAACAAAGATATTTTTAATGTCATGAAAAAACCATCTATATATAAATTCATATATTTAAAAGGTACACGTTGCCAATTAAAAGGATAATTTTTTGACATTTCAATATAAAAACTTGATAGTATGAATATTAATACAATATATGCTATTATTTTTTGTATATATTTTTTTTTCAATCTATTCACTCCAATCATAATCAACCATCCATTTTTGTTTTAATTGTTCCAATGTTCCATCTGTTTTTTTACATTCAATAAATGTATTTAACCATAATAACAAATCTATATTTTCTTTCTTTATAGCTATCCCAAGGTTTTCTTTATTTAATAAATTTTCAGTTGTTTTTATTGCAGGATATTTTTTTGAAATAGAACCATAATATAATTCATCAAAAATCAATACATCTGCTTTTTTGGTAATTATCTGATAAGCTGCAGCATCAACTGTTTCAAAAGTCAAAATCTGTGCTTTAGGGAATAATTTTTTAGCTGTAAATTCTCCTGTAGTACCTAATTGAACTGCTATTTTAGCTTTTTTCTCCATTTTTTCTAAATCTTCTTTTGTTATTCCATCTGGATATTTCTCACTATTATAAAATATTATCCGTCCAGTTTCATAATATGGAATTGTAAAGTTTACTTTCAAAGCTCTTTCTGGGGTTATTGTCATCCCGGCCAATATAAAATCAAATTTGTCAGCCAATAATGCTGGTATTATTCCATCCCAATTTGTAATAACAAATTTAACTTTTACTCCTAATACTTCTGCCATCATTTTTGCCAATTCCACTTCATATCCAATTCTTTCACCTTTTGTATTAACTCCATAAAACGGAGCATATGCTGGATCCTGACCAACTAATAAAACACCTCGTTTTTGTATTTCTTCAATTTTCCCTCCAAAAACAATCATAATCATCACAATAACGAATAATAATACAACTAACTTTTTCATAATATCTCCCTCCTCTAAAAAAGTATTTGATTAAATTTTATATAAAAAAAATTATATAAAAAAAAGCCACACCTTAGATGGTGTGGCCTCTGATTTTCCTTGAGCAAATACGACAACTCAAGGTGTCAGCGCGAGGCCACACCTTGAATGATGTCTTAATATTATATTTGAATTGCTATTAATTATTGTATATAAATTTTTCATACTATTTCCTCCCATTTTTTCACAATCTAAATTTTTTATGATTATATCATAAAATACTTTTCATGTCAACTGAGTTTGTATTATTAATACTCTATTAACTTAAATATAATCTTGCTTTCTAAATATAAAAATGGTATAATTATAATATAACAAAAATTACAAGGAGGGGATTTTATGATATCAAAAAATATGGAAGAAGCTTTAAATAAGCAAATAAATGAAGAACTGTTCTCCGCTTATTTATATTTATCTATGGCCGCATATTTTGAAAGGAAAGGTTTAAAAGGGTTTGCTAACTGGATGAATGTTCAATACCAAGAAGAAACTTTTCATGCTATGAAAATGTATAGATATTTACTGGAAAGAGGTGGAAGCGTAGAACTTTTTGAGATAAAAAAGCCAAAACGCGAATGGAATTCAACCCTTGATGTTTTTAAAGAAACTTTAGAACATGAAAAACATATTACTAAATGCATCAATGACCTTGTGGATTTAGCTGAAAAAGAGCATGATAGAGCCACATTTAACTTTTTACAATGGTATATAGACGAACAGGTTGAAGAAGAAGCAAATGGTGAAGAAATAATAGCTAAGTTAGAGTTGATAAAAGATAATCCTAATGCATTATTTATGTTAGATAGAGAATTATCTTCAAGAACTTTCCAAATTCCAAGTGAAAATTAAAAATAATAAAAGCAGGCTTCAGCCTGCTTTTATTATTTTTAATAATACTTTTATTGAGTATATTTTTCCAAATAAGACGGGATTCCATTATTATTGATAATATTAGAATATATTTTTCCACTTGATCTTATATGAATTTTAGAATTTTCATAATCAAGTTCATATAATCCATATTTAGCAGAAAATCCATATTCCCATTCAAATAAATCAAAAATTGTCTTATGATGAAATCCAAAAACTTTTACATTCTTTTTCAATGCTTTATATACATTAGTTAATACTTTAATTAAAAAAGTCGCTCTGTATATATCATTTTCATCAGCAATCCCTGTTGATAATATTAGAATAGGTTTATCCAATGATTTTATTTTCAATAAATATTCTAAAATTACATCTGGATTTATATTCTTTCCAATATCATCTTTTTGAACTGGTTTAGAGGTGTCATAAACACTATTTCCATCATAGCTAATAGATATAAAATCTAAGTATTTCGATAAATTATTTTTCCTAAAATCAAACTCATCATAGGTAATATTTTTTGTAAAAGAAATTTTAGAATATTTATTGTTTTTCTTTATTAAAAAATATATATCTTTATGTAAATCATAAAAATTTTTTATAATTGCATCTTTTTTTTCTGTGTCATTATTTTTTGATTGCGGAAAACTTTTTTCTTCAAATGTCTTTTTTATATATTTATCAGGTTCAAAAAAAGTTATATAGTAATCGACTATATCCCCTATATAATTTAATATAGTTTCAACATATTCAATAAAAAATTTAAAGTTTTTTTCTTTACTAAATCCACCTTTTTCTTCAAACCATATTGGTAATGTGTAATAATTTAAAATAACGATAGGTTCAATTTTATTTTTTTTCAATTTTATAATAAAATTTTTATAACTTTCAAGCTTTTTATAATTAATAAAATTCATTTCAGGATATATTTTTGCCCATTCAAAAGAAAAAGACAGAGAGTTATATCCGGAAACTTTTGAAACCTCTATTATTTCATTAAATAAATTCATATTCATATTGTTTAAAATAGATAAGCTAGTTCCATCTCTTATATGGCCTTTCTTTTGCCATAAATCCCAATTAGTTTTATCATTCATTTTTTCAATCTGATATGAAGAAATTGTATTCCCCCATAAAAATCCTTTAGGAAAAGTAATATTGCTTTCCACTTTAATCCCCCATTTTATTATTTTATTATCCCAAATGCTTTTAATATAACCCTTTTTCGTCTTTTACCATCAAATTCTGCATAAAAAATTTCCTGCCATGGACCAAGATCCAATTCTCCATCCGTAATTGGAACTATAACCTGATGGTGCATTATTAAATTTTTTAAATGCGCATGTCCATTTATTTCTCCAGTTCTATGATGCTTATAAGGATAATTTTGTGGCGCTAACTTTTCCAGCCATTCTTTTATATCCTCAATTAATCCTGACTCATAATCATTTATATACACAGCAGCTGTTAAATGCATAGCCGAAACAAGAACATATCCATCTATAATATTAGATTCACTAACAAACTTTTTTACTTCATCTGTTAAATATATTATATCAATACTTTTTTCAGTATTAAACCATAAATATTTCGTTACACTTTTCATTTTGCTACCGTATACCTCTTTATCTATTGACATTCTCCCCCTCCTAAAATTTTGGTTTTTCTCGCATTGTTTTTATACTTATCTTTTCAAAAAATCTCAAAATTTTAGTAAAAAACCTTTCTCTTGAAGATATTGGCTCTACTTTTATCGTGTAAAAACCATTTTTATTACCAGCAATTATATCTGTAAATAGCTGATCACCTATTAAAACTACATGAGTCGGTTCAATATTAAATTCTTGAACACTTTTCTTTATTCTAAAGGGAAACGGTTTTAACGAATAACCCATAACTTTTATGTTATACATTTCTAACTGCTTTTTTATATTATCAAATCTATATTCTTTACCATTTGATGCTATCATGATTTTAAAATCTTTAGACAATTTGCCAAATAATTCAATAATATCATCTGGTAATTTTTCAGAGCGCCATGTAGTTAAAGTATTATCAAAATCGAATATTAATAATTTATAATCCTTTTGCTTTAATTTTTTGTAATCTATATCAAAAATAGTTTCAGCAAATTCATTAGGGACAGCTAAATCCATAACTCTAAACAACCATCCAAATGTATAGAAAAAAATGAAGTATAAAGATTTCGAGACTATTGCAGCTATTTTTTTATAAAAGGAATCTATTTCATAAGTGTATGGATTAACTAATATTGTATATAATCCATTTTTATTTCCTACTAGAATATCTGTAAAAAACAGATCTCCTATTAAAACAGTATCTTTTGGACGAGAATCTAAATCTTCCAATACTTTTTTTATTTTTTCGGAAAATGGTTTTTTCATTTTCCAATATATTTTAACTTTTTCTCTCATTTTTTCTTTTACATTTTTGATTCTTTTTTCTGGACCATTAGATACAACTGCAATTTTAAATCCCATTTTATATAATTTTTTAAAAAGAGCAACTGTCTTATTATCTATAGGCTGTTTCCATGGGGCTAATGTAAAATCATAATCAAATAGTAAAGTATTAAATCCTAATTTTTTTAATTTCAAATAATCTATATCAAAAATAGTTGGATGATGTTCGTATGGAATTGGTATAATATTATAAATATTTTTTTTAAACTTCTCCGTTGTTGGGTTCAACCCTTACAACCTCCAAATCTGCCATTTCTTTTAATGAATTTATCAATTTCAAAGATTCATCCAATGTATCCTTTGGACTTATTATTTTCATTAGATTATTTTCAATTACATTCCTTACATTCATTAAATTATCAACTGATTCAAGCAAATATGTAACTAAATGTATATCTTCTCGTTTTACTTTTACATATATATCATATTCTTTTACATCTGTTTTCACTTCAGCACCTCCAAATATGCAAAACATTTTTTGTTTTTATATTTTACATTATATATCTTACATATTTTTTACAAAAGCTCTGCAGCTTTAGTTGCTAACTCTGATCTCTCACCTTTTAACAAATATATATGCGCTGCTAAATCTGAATTTTTAAATTTAGAAGAAACATAAATTAAACCATTGGATGAAAAACCCAAATAAGGATTATCTATTTGAAATGGATCTCCAGTTAATATTATTTTTGTATTTTCCCCAACTCTTGTTATAATTGTTTTTATTTCATGCGGTGTGAGATTTTGCGCCTCATCTATTATCATATATTGTTCTGGAATGGATCTTCCTCTTATATAAGATAATACCTCTATTTCTAATATTTCTCTTTTTTCTAAATATTCATCAGGTTTTTTCCCTTTTCCCTGAAATAAAAAATCTAAATTATCATATATAGGTTGTAACCAGGGTCTCATTTTTTCCTGGATGGAACCTGGCAAATAGCCAATATCTTTTCCTACTGGAACTATTGGTTTTGATACTAATAATTTTTTATATTTTTTTTCATCTAAAACTTTGCTAAGCCCTATTGCTAATGCAAGCAATGTCTTACCTGTCCCCGCACTACCAACAAGAGTTACCAAAGGTATTTCATCATTAAGTAATGCATCAAATGCAAATATTTGCTCTCTATTTCTTGGATTGATTCCAAATATTTCTGTAAAATATGATATATCCAATTTTATTAAAGCTTTCTCTTTCTCTGAATATCTGTAATAATTTCCATCATTTAAATCAAAATACGTATTTGGATATGGTTTTTCATTTAAATTTAATAAATTATAATTAATCTTTTCTTTTTCAATAATTTTTTTATCAACCTTAAGTTCAACAAATCCTGTAAAATAATTTTTGTATTCAATACGATCTGTCAAATAATCTTGTGCCTCAATCCCAACAGCTTCAGCTTTTATTCTTAAATTTAAATCTTTAGTAACTAAATAAGTCGGTATCTCACCTTCTTTTTTTAACTCCATTGCATATAATAATATCCAATCATCCATTTTTTTCCCTAAATAACGAGGAATTTTTATTCCATTTTCTTCTAAAGTTGCTATTTTTAGCATTCCACCATTTTCTAATTTTATTCCTTTTTGCAAACTACCTTCTTTTCTTAAATTGTCTAAAATTCTATTAACTTCTCTCGCAGCAGCACCTGTTCGCTCACCACGTGTTTTAAGATTATCTATTTCCTCTATTACTGGAAATGGTATAATGACATTATTGTCTTCAAAATTAAACATTGCTTTTGGATCATGAATTAAAACATTAGTGTCTAATACATAATTTTTTACCATATTATCCCCTCCATTTTTTGATAAAATCCCCTAAACTTTTTAAACCAAAATTATTAATAAAAACTAAAAACAGTTTTGCCGTCATTAATGCATCTTCATATGCCCTATGAGATTTACCTATATAAATATGAAATCTTTTTGATAAAGATTCTAATGAATATGGACCTTTTTCTAATAATGCTTTGGCTATTTCTAATGTATCTATATAATAATTTTCAACTGGTAATATTCCACTTTCTTTAGCAGCTACATCTAAAAATAACATATCCATTTTTGCATTATGTGAAACAAGTATTGTATTTGAAATATACTCTTTAAATTTAGGAAAAACTTCTATAATTGTTGGTGCGTTTTCTATATCTTTATTATTTAATTTATGAAATTGGGAACCTTCGACAGGTATTTTTATTTTTGGATTAACTAATGTATGAAACTCATATTTTCTTTTTATTTTACCATTATATATAGGAATAGCTGCTATTTCGATAATTCTGTCTCCTAAATCTGGTTTTAATCCGGTAGTTTCCAGATCAAATGAGACAAAAACTTGTGTTTCAAGATTATACATATTAATACCTCCTACATTTTAAGTATAGCATAATTTTTCAAAAGATTCAATTTTAGTTTCAAATAGTTATTAATTTGAATAACATTAGGTTAATTTTTTTCAGATAATCTATTTTTCTGGTATAATACTATAGTGAAAATTCCGCTCTTATTTAGGGGCCAAAATTGTCCGAGGAGGTGTAGTAATGAAGGAAAGGATTTATGAAGTGATGTTTATTGTTTCTCCAGAATTATCTGAAGAAAACAGAAACAACGAAGTTGAAAAGGTTAAAAACTGGATTGAAGAAAAAGTAGGTGGAGAAATTCAACACTGGGAAAGATGGGGTATGAGAAAACTAGCTTATAGAACCCATCAAGGATATACAGAAGGAGATTATACCTGGGGAATATTTAAGGCTACTCCTGACAAAGTTAATGCATTAGATGGCTTGTTTAGAATTAACAGTCAAAACACTTTCAGATGGCAAGTTTTTAGAAGAGAAGATTTAGAAAAAGCTGAAAAAATCAAACAGAAAAAAGTCGAAGAAAATAAAGAAGTTGTCGTTGAAGAACCAGTAAATTCTGAAGAATGATAGGGATGAAATTATGAGTTATTCATTTAATAGGGTTATATTAGTTGGTCGATTAACTCGTGATCCAGAAGTACGTATGACTACTTCAGGTGATAAAGTTGCTAATTTTACTTTAGCTGTTGACCGTCCAAATTGGAATAACGATTTTAATGGTCAAAAGACTGATTTTATCAGAATTGTTGTATTTGGAAAAAAAGCAGAATTTGCTGAAAATTATTTAAAAAAAGGTGTTTTGATCCTTGTTGAAGGCGCTCTAAGGGTTAATAGCTGGAGAGACCAAAACAATAATTATAGAGAAAGAACAGAAGTTTCAGCAACGAATATACAATTTATGGAATCAAAAGCCAGTAGAGATGCTTATATAACAGATAATTTTGAGAACAATTCAAAAATAGAAGTGATTGAACCGACTATTGATGAAGTTTCTGATGATATCGGAGAATTCTCAGATGAGAAATTTCCTGAATTTTTTCCTATCGATGATGATAGTATAGATGATGATACCCCGCCAAATTTTTAGGAGGTGAATATAGTGGCATTTAATAGAAGACCAAGAAGAGTAAAAAAATGTAAATTGTGTTCAATGAAAGTTGAATATATAGATTATAAAAATACAGATTTATTAAAAGATTTTATAAACGAGAAAGGAAAAATTATTCCTAAGAGATTAAATGGTAATTGCTCTAAGCACCAGAGAATGGTTAAAACTGCGATAAAAAGAGCAAGACAAATGGCATTATTACCTTTCATAAATGATTAATAGGAGGCATAGCCTCCTTTTTTTCTATTAAAAAATTTAAAACATTTATGATATACTTATAATTAGAAGAAATTGGAGGTTGATAAAATGAAAGTTATGTTATTAAAAGATGTTGCTAAAGTTGGTAAAAAAGGTGAGATTGTAAAAGTATCTGATGGCTATGGTAGAAATTATTTAATTCCTCGAAAATTAGCCGTTGAAGCTAAAGAAGGAGAAATAAAACACGTTAAAAAGATTCAGGAAATAAAAAATGAAGTAAAACAAAAAAGGAAAGAAAAAAACGAAAAATTATTAAAGCAGTTACAGGAAAGAGTTTATAAAATTAAGATAAAATCCGGTTCTAATGGTAAATTGTTTGGTTCTATTACTGCGAATGATATAGCAAAATTAATAAAAGAATCTACAAATATAGATTTTGATAAAAGATGGTTCGCTGAAAAAGTTAATATTAAAGAAATTGGTTTATATACTTTGAAAATTAAATTACCTGAAGGAGTTAAAGGAGATATAAAATTAAAAGTTGAACCTTTAGAATAATGATTTAAATAATGGATGGTGAATATTTTGGAATTTATAATTCGTTCAAAAGCTTTATACAGCACATGGATTTACTATAAACCAGATAGATTGTTATTCGATGTTGGAGAAGGTATAAGCGCATCATTGGGAAACAAGATTTATAGCATAGAAAAAATCTTTATTTCACATTCTCATGTTGATCATATAGCTGGTTTATGGGGATTCATAAATACCCGTAATAATGCAATGGGAAGCCGTGAAAAAAATCTTGAAATATACTATCCAAAAGGCTCAAAAAATATTGAAGAATATTTAAATTTTATAAAAAGTATGAATAAATATCTACGATTTAAACTAATCACAAAACCTTTAGAACATGAAGATGTTGTAGAACTAAAAAACAAGAGATTTTTAAAAGTTTTTAAAACACGTCATACACCCGGAGAAAAATCATTAGGTTTTCAAATATTAGAAAAAAGAAAAAAATTAAAATCCATTTATTCCAATTTAAGCGGGGAAAATATAAAGGAATTAATAGCTAAATTCGGAAAAGACCATATACTGGAAAATTATATAAAAAAAATTTTAACAATTAGCGGGGATTCTTTGCCTATTTCACCAGATATTATCGGTGATTCGGATACTTTAGTTCATGAATGTACTTTTATAAAAGAGTCAGATAGAAAAATTAGAAATCATACATCTTTAAATGAAATAAAAGAATTACTGAATTTCATACATCCAAAAAGAGTTATATTATACCACGTTTCTAGCAGATATAATAGATTAATAAATAAAGTTAAAACAGAATTATCTGAAGAGTTTAAAGATATTAAATTTTTTATAGTTCATCCAGAAGAAATTTCTATTATATAAATTTACACGAAAAAAGGGGGGGGATTATGGTTGAATGGCAATTCTGGATAATATTAGGAATAATATTCATTGTGCTTGAAATTATCACACCAACTTTTTTCTTCTTTTGGTTTGGTTTAAGTTCATTTATTACCGCCATTTTCGGACTATTCATTTCAAACAAAATAATTAACTCAGTTATATTCATAATATTTTCTACTATATTATGGTTATTTTCAAGAAAAATTGTAAAAAAGTGGAGCAATCCTTTGCAAAATAAAAATTTTCATTTAGATGAATTAATAGGAAAAACGGGACTGGCTCTTTCTGATTTTGACAAAAATAATTCTGGAATAGTTAAAGTCTTTAGTGAACAATGGAGCGCATATTCTGAAGAAGGAGAAATAAAAAAAGGAGATAAAGTGATAGTATTAAAAAGAGAATCAAATATGTTAATTGTAAAGAAAATACTGTAAAGAGGGGGGAAACTATGTATTTAGTGGGAATTATTACTATTTTTGTGATTTTCTTAGCAGCTACAAGTTTAAAAATTATTAGGCCATATGAAAAAGGATTAATTGAAAGGTTAGGGAAATTCCATAGAGAAGCTCAACCAGGATTACAATTTATTGTCCCTTTTCTGGATAGGATGATAAAAATTGATATGCGAGAGCATGTAATCGATGTTCCACCACAGGAAGTCATAACAAAAGATAATGTTATTGTAACAGTAGATGCTGTTATTTATTATGAAATCACAGAAGCATTTAGAGTTATATATAATGTAAATAATTTTGAAATAGCTGCAATAAAATTGGCTCAAACAAATTTAAGAAATGTTATAGGTGAATTAGAATTAGATCAAACCTTAACCTCCAGAGAAATGATTAACACAAAATTAAGAGAAGTATTAGATGAAGCAACTGATAAATGGGGAGTAAAGGTTACAAGAGTAGAAATAAAAAAGATAGATCCTCCTAATGATATAATGGAGGCTATGAGCAAACAAATGAAAGCTGAAAGAATGAAAAGGGCATCTATTTTAGAAGCTGAAGGATATAAACAGGCCGCCATTTTAAGAGCTGAAGGGGATAAAAGATCTGCTATTTTAAAAGCTGAGGGGCAAGCAGAATCTGTTAAAAGGGTAGCAGAAGCTCAGAAGTATAAATACGAGGTTGAAGCAGAAGGTCAAGCTCATGCTATTATCAATGTATTTAATGCAATACATGAAGGAAAACCTACTCAGGATTTGTTAAGAGTAAAATATCTGGAAGCATTAAAAGAAATGGCAAATGGAAAAGCATCGAAAATGTTTATTCCTTATGATATTATAGGCGTTTTAGGATCTGTAGCAACTTTGGTTGAAGCAAAATCTATTAAAGAAGATATGATGGATAAGAATGAAAGGAAGGAGAAATAATTTAATGTTTTATCTTTGGTATTTGCTATTTGAATGTTTTATAGCTTCTTTTCTAGCATTTTTTATAGCTCAATATTATATTATTACAAATAAAAAATTCCCTTATATATTTGAACTAATGAATATTTATAATTTCATAGCATCGATACTATTTATAAAAATTTTAAGCATAGAATATATAAAATTTGCCAACTTTTTGTTATTTATAATTTTAATTCTATTTTATGTAAGATCCTATTTGACTGCAAAGGATAAATTTGATAGTAGATTTAGAT
Organism: Marinitoga sp. 1154; assembly: GCF_013363285.1. Lineage (NCBI taxonomy): Bacteria > Thermotogati > Thermotogota > Thermotogae > Petrotogales > Petrotogaceae > Marinitoga > Marinitoga sp. 1154. The sequence goes on from NZ_LBFB01000002.1 coordinate 29,682, forward strand.
CAATGATTCTTTCATTTGGCTATACAAGAGAAACATATTTTTATAAATTTTTAATGAAAAGAATTTTATTACGTGGTTTAGAAGGTTTTTCCTTTTCTATAGCGCTGGTTTTATTGGTGAATAAAATTCCATTTTGGCTTAATTTCAAAAATAATTTCGATGAATTTTTATACGTTTTAATATTTTTAATAGGAGCAGGAATAGTAAAGGCTACTAATTTTGGGAAAATTTCAAGAACATAAAAAACGGCCAAATCTGGCCGTTTTTTATTATTCCCTTTCCACCTTATACCATTTTTTTTCTTTTTTTAAGTTTAAAAATGAATTTAACAAAACTATGTATTCGAAAATAAGCATAAATGGTGTTGTGATAAAAATATTGACGATAAGTCTAATAATATTACTATTTTTTTTAAAGGATAAAAATGCACTTCCTAAACTTATTCCCCATATAATTACAATAAAATTTTTTAATAAATAAAAACCTAATTTTATATTTTTTAAAAATACCCAAATTGATATTAGAGGAAAAAATAATAACATTCCTACCAATATATTTATAAATATAATATTAAAATCTTTATATTTTAATGCTTTTATTAGCTCTTCAATACCGCCAATATACCATCTTTTATGTTGATAAAATAAATCTTTAAAATTATTTACATATTGTATTTTTGTCTTTGGAGATATAACAAAAATTTGATTAATTTTCATTTGATTTAACTTTATTGCCAGATGAACATCATCCACTAACGTTTCTTCGTCAAGTGGGAGAACTTTATCCAATATTACTTTTCTTATAAAAACCCCATTTCCCATAAAAACAGCTTTTGAAAACAAATTTGAATATAAAATATTTCTGCTGAATTCGAAATATATTTCCTGATAATCATATATTATTTTTTCTTTATGATTATATGCTTCAAAATCCACATATATCATATTTATTTTATTATTATAAAAATATTTTACATGTTCTTCTAAAAAATCTTCATCTACAATTGTATCCGCATCTAAAAATAATACGATATCTCCAGATATATATTTATATGCCTCATTAATAGACTGCGGTTTTCCCTTTTTCCCCATTTTTTTTAAAATTTTCAAATTACTATATTTTTTCTCTAATTCTCGAAGTATTTTATACGTACTATCTTCAGAATTATCATCTAATACTATAATTTCAAAATTTTTATACGTATTTTTTTCAAGACTTTCAATACTTTTTTTTATAACTTTTTCTTCGTTAAAAGTAGGTATAATGATAGATATTTTTAAATCATTATCAGCTGTATTTAAAATATTTTTTTTACTAATAAAAGTCCTATACAGGTTTAAATATTTACCCATTAATTGAAATATCATCGAAAAAACTATAGAAAAAAATAAAATATCCATTTTTTCTCTCCTCAATAAAAAATGGTGGGTGCTGCAGGGATTGAACCTGCGACCTCTTCCGCGTCAAGGAAGCGCTCTCCCACTGAGCTAAGCACCCACTACCTGAGATATTTTATCATAAAAATTATTTTTTGTCAATATTATAGAAGATTTTTATATACTTCTATTATTTTTTTTACAGAAACTTCTATTGAATAATTCTCATTTACAAAATTTATCGCATTTTTAGACAATATATTGTATAATTCCTTATTTCTAATTACGTTTAAAATTTTATGGACAAATTCGTCTTCATTTAATTCAGTTAGCATAATGCCACCAGCATTTTCATGATTTAAAAGATCATATACTCCCATTTTCCCTAAAGCAACAACTGGAGTTCCAGCTGCCATTGATTCTAATACCACAAGTCCCTGTGTTTCTGTATATGAAGCAAAAATAAATAATTCTGCCTGCTTATATGCATCTAATACTTTTTCTCTGGGTTGCCCTCCAGCAAATATTACATTTTCATGTAAATCTAAATCTATAACTAATTCTTCTAATTTATTTCTCTCTATACCGTCTCCAATAATGACAAATCTTATATTTCTTTCTTCATGAAACACCTTGTGAAATACTCTTATTAAAAAATCTATATTCTTTTCTGGCCCTAATCTTCCAACAAATAATAATATTTTTTCTTCTGGCGAAATACCAAATTCTTCCCTGATATTCCACTTTATTTCTTCATTAAATTTTTTTGTGTCTATCCCAGTAGGAATTACAATAATATGATCATCTGGTACTCCGTAACTAACAAGAAGATCTTTTATATTTTTTGTTGGGGATATGACTTTATCCAATTTTAAACACCAATTTTTTATCATTCTTTGAGTTTGTTTTAACGTTGGTCTAATAATTAAAGGTAAATAATTTCTATAATATTCATACATCGTATGATGTGTGCCTACATGTTTTATCTTCAATAATTTTGACAAAAATTCTGCAAAAATCCCCATAGAAAAGGGGTCCTGAGAATGTATTATATCTAAATTTAAATCCTTAATTTTAAAAATATCTGTAGATATAGGCAATGCAATTCTTTGCTCTTTTTCAAATAAAAATTTTATAGCAGGAAATTCAAATACATTCTTTTCATTCCTTTTATAACTTCTTGAATATTTTGGTACAAATAAATATACATTATGCCCCAATTTTTCCATTTCTTCTTTATATAATTTAACCGCTGTTGAAACTCCATTTTTTTGTGGAAAATACACATCTGAAAATATTCCTATATTCATTTATTCCACTCCTTATATCCAAAAATAGTTTTATCAGACATCTTTTAAAAAAGCTTTAACAAAAACTCGCATCATAATTCCTAATATTATTTGCATATAATATGTTGCAAATCTCCAACCTATTATAGCTAAAAATACTCCGTTTTGAATTTTTAATATGGAAGAAAAAATTAACTGATATGATGCTTCAATTGTTCCACTGGCACCAGGTGTAGGTATATAGTATACTACCATGTTCAATAACATCATACTACCAAATACAATAAAAAAATTATCAACATTATTACTCAAATTCGCATATTTTACAAATAAATAAAAAAGAGAATAAGCCTGTAAAGATAGAACAAGCAAGTTTAAAAAAATATCTAAAAACATTATGTGTGTTTTTTCATTCCAGAGAAATGCTATACTTTTTTTCAAATTATTTGACCATTTTATATATTTATTTTTCAGTTTATTAATTTTTTTTAATTTTAAAAAGTTTAAGATCTGCATTATAATATCAGAGTTAATAAAAACCACCAAAATTATAATAGTTATTAATGAAGAAATAAACAGTCCCAGATTAATTAATGCTGATTCAACACCTGTACCATTAAGAGAACTTATAACTTTTTTATAAGATATAAAAGCTATTATCAAATTCAAAAACATTGCTGTAATGAATCGGGAAACAACTATATTAGTAGAATGTTCTATATCCAATCCATGTTTATTTAAATGATAAATTTGATACGGTTGTCCTCCAGCTGCAAAAGGTGTTATTGAAGAAAAAAATAATCCCATTACATTGTTATAAAATAAGGAAAAAAAATTTATTTTTCCTCCAAATTGCTTTATAATTATTGAATATCTAATAGAATCAACTATGTATCCCATAAAATATATAAAAAAAACTATAATAATATCATTTAAATCTATTCTTTGTATTTCTTTCAAAATATTTGTTTTATAAAATTTTTCAATAAATATTATAACAAATATCCCTATAATAATAGAGGAAATAACTCCTATTGCATTCTTATACTCTTTTTTCATAAATATCACCATATATTTTTTTCAATTTAATTCCAATATTTTTTAAATCTCTTTCAATTGCAACTTTTCTTCCATTATCTATCATTGCTTTCACATCTATCTTTTTATTTATTATCAAATCTATATTTTTTATAAAATCGTCAAAAGTCCTTGATTTTAAACAATTTTTTTTATGAATCAACCAATTTTTATATACTGGAATATCTCTTATTATTAAAGGTGTTTGTGAAGCTAATGCTTCTAATACAACAATACCTTCATTTTCTTCATAACTTGGAAATAAAAAAAGTTTAGCTTCACAAAAAGCTGCTAATAATAATTCCTCCTCTACATATCCTGGAAATTTTAAATTTTTTAATTCTTGTTTTAATATCTTTCTTATTTTTTTAGGAATTATATTTATTTTAGCTCCCAACCATACAAAATCATATTGTGGAAGTGTCTTAGCTAATCTATGAAAATCTAAAATCCCTTTTCTTTCAAAAGGCAATCCTACTGATATTATTAATGGTTTCTTTATATTAAAATATTTTCTAAACTTTTCACTATTATAATTTTTACAATTAAATTTCTTTATATCAACACCGTTTGAAACAACCATAACTTTGTTTTTTATTCCATAAGATAAAATTAATTCTTTTGTATATTCTGACGGTGAAATTAATAAATCTGCTTTTGAATACATCCTAATAAGTCTTTTTTTTATAAAAGGTGCAAAAAGATTGCTAAACATAAAGCTATTCTTAAAATCCTCATAAGTTGTGTGTGTATGGACTATTACCGGTTTTTTATTTTTTTTTGACTCATCCAATATTCTCTCACTTAAAGGACCTATAGTATTGATATGAGCTATATCATAATAATCTTTAGGATTTAAGGTAAATTCAACCCCAGCTAATTTTAATGCTTCAATCTGATGTTCTAACGCTTTACCAACACCTGATTTTTTAAATAAGCTTTTACTTTCAGAATATAATAATATTTTCAAATTATTCCCTCCTATAAAAACTTCAAAGTACCATCTGCTCTTAATGTCGCAATGTTGGATTTAAATAAATATTCTATTAATTCATTGTCTTTTTTATCAGAAATCCTGAACAATTCCTTAATCTCTTCTATTTTCAACTGAGATTTATTCAATGTATTTTTACCATATTTTTTTATCATAAAGTTTAACTTTTCTTCAAAAGATAATGGAGAAAGGAAATATCGTTCAAAATCTAAACGTTTTATCAAGTTTTTCAATAATTTCAATCCAAAACCAGGGTTCGAGAGAACCAATTCATCCAGATTATTCTTTTCAATAATTATTAATTGTAAAGGAGTAGAAGTAAATACCGTTGCTGTTCTTTGAATATCTTTAAAACATGCTATTTCTCCTACTACTTCTTCATTTGATAAAATTGCCAACAATTTTTCGCTATTATTATTAAACTTAGAAATCCTTACATTTCCTGTTAATATCATAAAAGCCCAATCTCCTTCTTCCCCTTCGTAAAACAATACAGTATTTGATGGAATTAAATAACCACTTTTTAAATATGTAATAAGAGGTTTTGTTAATGGAGAATTTGTTACGACACTTTCAAAAACCATAAAAGAAAATAATTCTCTAATAAACGGATATTTTTCTTTTAATGTTTTTTCTAAATAATATTTTTTATCTGGAGATATTAAAATCATACATAAATATTTCCATATTTCTATTTCAGCTTGAAAATATATGTCAAACCTTCTATATTGTACTTTTTTAAATTCATTTAAAGATTCTTTTATCTTGCCACTGTTAAATAACTTTCTTGCTTTAATATATATTTGAAATTGTTCATCATTGATATGATGAAATATTTTTCTTCTTGTTATTTTTAAATATTTTTTTGATAATTCTGATTTTGTAAGATTTTTATCTACTATATTCTCTTTATTACTCTTGAACGCTCCATAAATTTTATTGTTTAAAGCTATAATCTTCAAAATATATTTTTTTATTAAATGAATAATTAAATTTGAGTTAGAAAGTAAAAATTTTTCTGATAATTCCTTTTCAATTAAAACAATTCTACTATTTTCAATAACTCTTATTGATTCAAAGGATTTGGTGCCAGGAACTATAATTTCAGCACCAAATATTCCATTATTTTCTATTGAGGAATAGTTACAAAAAGTGGAAAATGTTTCTAATTTTCCTTCTTTTAATAATATTAATTCATTAACTATTTCTCCCTCATTAATAAGTATTATATCAGGAGCATATAAAATTTCTTTCATATAATCACTTCCAATTTTATTTATCTAAAATGTAATGTCCCATCAGGCCTTAATGTTGCTATTTTATAAGAAATAATTTTAGAAAAAAACTCATTTATATTTTCTTTAATACCAAATAAATTTATAAATTGATTTGGAGTTAAATGCAATTCATTTAATCTTTCAATAGAATATTTATTTATTAGCAAAGATGCTTTGTCTATCAAATTAGATTGCCCACTTAATTTTTTTTGAAAATCTACTCTCATTATAAGTGCTTTTAAGATATTTTTCCCAAGCATATAACTTTCGTTTATTAAATTTTCAAAGTTATCAGAATCAATCAAAATTATTTCTAGAGGTGTTTTAGTAAAAACTGTTGCTGTTCTTTTGATACTTTGTAGCACCGCAATTTCACCAACAATTTCTCCTTCAGTTAAAATATTCAACAAAATTTCCGTTTTTTTGTCTATAAATTTTGAAACATACACATTTCCTTTTAATATTAAAAAAGACCAATCTCCTTCTTCCCCTTCATAAAACAAGACTGTATTTGATGGAATTAAGTAACCTTTTTTAAAATATGTCTTATATACATTTTTTAAAAGTATATTATTCATTTTGCTTTTTAATATATTAAAAGAGATTAATTCATTTAAAAAATCATACTTATATTTTATTTTATCAAATAATTCTTTTGATTTTTTTTCGTCCAGATAATAAATACAGTAAATTTTCCATATATCAATCTCTGCCTTAAAATATTTATCGTTTATTTCATTTAAATTTATTTTTTCAAATATTTCCAAAGCTTCTTCAATTTCATTTTCCAATATTTTCTCTCTTGCTAGTATATAACTTTGAATAAAAGTATCATTAAAAGTATTCCAGTCATATCTATATATATGTTTGAAAAATTTTTTTGTTTTTTCATATGAATAATTTTTCTTTTCATCAGAAAATTTAAAAAATTTTGATGATATTTTTTCATTCATATTAATAAGCATATTTATTCTTTTTTCAATTGATAATTTTAACAATTCGATGTTTTTAGCTAAAAAGTCATCTGCTTCTTTTATAGTATCAAAAATTAATATTTCACTGTTTCTTATATTTTTTAAAAATTCATTGGTTTTTAATTGAAATAAAAATTCTTCTGAAAATATACCTTTATTTATGTATATTTTCCGATAATCACAAAAATATGATTGACATAATAAATCACCTTTTTTTAATACTATTAATCCTATAGGATATTCATTTTCTTCTTGAATTACTTTTTCCCCTATGAATTTTATTTTTTCCATATGCCCACCCCATATTAAATTATACCCCAATAAATTAAGAAAATCAATTCAATTAAAAAAAGCGGGAATTCCCGCTTAGCCTTTAATTATTTTAATATAAAAATTTCTGCGTCTCGGTCCATCAAATTCATAAAAATATATTCCCTGCCATGTTCCTAATAATATATCATTATTTTCAATTATTATACTTAATGATGGTCCTACTAATGTTGATTTTATATGAGAATCAGAGTTACCTTCCATATGTGTAAAATAATCTTCAGAAGGTATCAACTTATTTAAAAACAAATTCATATCTTTCTTCACCGAAGGGTCTGCATTTTCATTAATAGTTATCCCCGCCGTTGTATGAGGTACAAAAATCACTGCTATTCCTTCATTTATTTTACTTTTCTTCACAAAATCATGAATAATATGTGTAATATCTATTAATTCAACTCTTCTGGATGTATTGATAGAAAATTTTTCCAGCATTTCTCCACCCCTCATTTGAAAAATATATTGGTTACTATTGTATAACCATTTTCATCTTTGCTTATATGAACTTTAACATTTTTACCATCTATTTTGGTCTTTTTCTTAACATAATCTCTAATCATTTTTGAAACCTCATTTGCGTTAATATTAAAATTATATCTTTCAGCAACAGCAACGCTTCCCATATTCCTTGACGAAAGGGTTGATATTTTTTCTCTTCTGTTACCAACTAAATTTTGCATTCTCTTCAGAGCAACATCTCTGCTGGCTTTCTTTTTACCAAAATTAAACCAACCCATTCAAATCACCTGCCACCAAACATCTTTTGGAAAAATTTCATGAATCCCTTTTTAGAATCATCTTTTAAAAGTGCGAAATCATTTTCTATTGGATTTTCCTTTCCTGCAATTCTTTGAGCAATATTCATAAATATATTTGAAATTTTCGAATTATCTTCAAGTGTAATTGGAATCCCTTTATTTGTAGCAATAATTATTTCTTCACTGTCAGGAACAACTCCTAATAATTCGACTGCTAATCCTGTTCTTATATCTTCAGGAGAAAGCATCTCATTTTTATTTATCATATGTAATTTTACTCTATTAACTATTAATGATATATTGTCTTCTTGAAATTTTTCATTTTCTAATAAACCGATAACTCTATCTGCATCGCTTATTGCTGTTAATTCTGGGGTAGTAACTACTATCGCATGTTGAGCTGCTACTACTGCATTTTTAAATCCTCTTTCTATACCAGCTGGAGAATCCACAATAACATAATCAAAGTGTTTTGAAAGCTCACTGATAATAAATTTCATATCCTCCGGAGATATCATATCCTTATTTGCTATTTGAGATGATGCCAATAAATTCAATTTCTTTATTTGCTTATGTTTTACAACCGCTTCCACTGGGGATTTTCCACCTTTCACTACATCTAATATAGTATAAACTATTCTATTTTCAAGCCCTAAAACTAAATCCAGGTTTTTAAGTCCTATATCAGCATCAATTAAACAAACATCATACCCCATTAAAGCTAATGATGCTCCAATATTTGCAGAAATAGTAGTTTTTCCTACTCCCCCCTTTCCAGAGGTGATTACAATAACTTTACTTTTTTTCATAAATGCCCCCTCCAAAACTGTATTTAAATTTCATTACATATTATACAACATTTTTTTAAAATATCAAAATTAAAAAACCAATTAGATCGTCTAAAAAGCCTCAAATGAAACGAAGACTCGAAGATTGCCCTTACACGCTTACAGCGGGTAATTGGAAAAAATAATTTTTATTATATAATTATAAATCCTTTTCCCTTAGATTTTTTATACCTAAAAAATCTAAGCGTAAATGGAAGCCGTCAAAATTACATGGATGTAATTTTTAGCGAAACAATACACGATGTATTGTTTGAGCGACGGCTGAGAATGAATAATTTTAAGGATAATCGCTGTCTGAGTGAATTTGACTTTTTAGACATTTTAAAACCAATTAAAGAATTGTTTTTTTGGTTTTTAGTTTATTTTGTTTTTCAAATTATTTTTTATGTAAGATAAAAAAAGGTCGGTCTCAATGACCGACCTCTATGTTATTCTTCAATTGAAATAGCCTGTGTTGGACAGGAATCTGCTGCGTCCTGTGCGCAAGGTAAATCTGTTTCTGCTGTTAAGACTTCAGCTTTTCCTTCATCGTTAATTTTAAATACATCTGGACATAAATTTTCACATACTCCACATCCAATACATGCATCTTGATCCACAAATACTTTCACCCTTAACACCTCCATTTATTAAAATAACCATTCCTATTATAACTCAAAATTCAGCATTATATATTAAAAGAACTTAACAAATTACATATTTTTTACTATTTCAACTATTTTATCTACTAATTCTAATCCAACCCTTCGCTGTGCTTCTTTAGTTGTTGCGCCAATATGTGGTGTTGCCACAACCATTGGGTGATTTAGTAATTTCATCTGAACTTCTGAAACTGGTGGTTCTGTTTCAAAAACATCTAAACCTGCTCCCAACACTTTACCATTTTCCAGATATTTTAATAATGCTTCTTCGTCTACTACACCGCCTCTTGCAGCATTTATAAGAATAACATTATTTTTCATCATTTCAAATTCTTTGTCTGAAATCAAATGTCTTGTTTTTTCATTTAAAGGAACATGTAATGTTATAACATCAGCATTTTTCAATAATTCCTCCATTGATACTTGCTTTACATTATGCTCTTTTTGAATTTCTTCTGGTATCTCAAAAACATCGAAAACAAGAACTTTCATATCAAAACCAGTAACTAATTTTCTTACTAATTTTCCAATATGTCCAAAACCTACAATACCAAGAGTTTTTCCAGTTAATTCAAATCCTTTTAACGTTTTCTTTTCCCATCTTTTTTCTCTTAAAGAAACTGTTCCCGTAACTATATGTCGATAAATAGATAACATATATCCAACAACCAATTCGGCAACCGATAAAGAATTTGTTCCTGGAGTATTTATAACCTTTATATTTTTTTCTTTTGCTGTTTCAAGATCTACATTATCCAAACCCATACCAGCCCTTGCAATTAATTTCAAATTAGTTCCATTTTCTATGATATCTTTTGTAACCTTCGTTGCGCTCCTAACTACTAAAACATCAAAATCCTTAACCTTTTCTTTTAATTCTTCAGCATCAAAATGTTCTATTGTTATTTTTACTTCAGGTAATAGTTCTTTTAACTTCGTTGTTGCCTCTTCTGCTAAAGGATCGTTAATATGTATCCACATATTATACACCTTCCTTCATAAAGATTTCTTGAGCTGCTCTTACACCTGAACCCAATTCAACATCAAACCCAAATTTTTTCAATGCCATTTCCAATGCGCTAATTCCAACAATCACATCATATTTTGACATATATCCTAAGTGAGCTATTCTTATTATTTTTCCTTTCAAATGAGCCTGTCCACCAGCAAATGTTACTCCTTCTTCATCTCTTAAATATTTTAATATTTTCCCACCATCAATATTTTCAGGAACTTTTATTGAGGTTAATACATTGCCTGGATTTTTTGCAAATAATTCTAATCCCATTGCCTGCACAGCCGCTCTTGTAGCATCTGCCATTATTCTATGTCTTTCCCAAACATTTTCAATACCTTCTTCCTCAATCATTTGAACAGATTTTGCCAGTTGATATACTAAATTAACAGGTGGTGTATACGGTGAATCAGGATATTTTTTCTTATATGCTTTTAAATCAAAATAATAGTGATGATTTTTATTTTCATCAATAACCTTCCATGCTTTTTCACTTACACTAATTAAAGCTATTCCAGGAGGCATCATAAAACCTTTTTGAACGCCTGTTACTACAATATCTAACCCCCAGGAATCCATTTCTAATGGCTGAGCTAACATTCCACTAATAGCATCAACTGCAATAATAGTGTCTTTATTTTTTACTATTTCAGCTATTTCCTTTACCGGATGAACTGTACCTGTCGATGTTTCACTTAGTGTTGTAAATACAACTTTTGTATCAGGATTTTCATCCAATAATTTTTTTATTGTTTCAGGTCTAACATAATCTCCCCACTCTAAATCTATAACTATTGGTTCAATACCATAAGCATTACAAATTTCCAACCATCTTTCACCAAATTTACCTGCTACAACAACAATAGCTTTATCTCCTGGATTTAAAGTATTGGCAACTGCTGTTTCCATTGCACCCGTGCCTGAAGAAGATAATATAAATACGGGATTTTCTGTTCTAAAAATATATTTAGCCCCTTCTAAAGCAATTTTCTGAATTTCTAAATATTGTGGAGTTCTATGATGTATTGTATCTTTAGCTCCTTCTAAAAGCAGATCAATAGGAACAGGTGTTGGACCTGGTGCTAATAAATAATTTTTTCTTATCATCTTTGCCATGTTTAAACCTCCCTTGAAATTTGGTATTCTATATTTAGCATTCTATCAATGATTATACCATACTTATTTATTTTTTTAAAAACCTCTCAAAAGTAAAAAAAATTCAAAATTCCTCAAAAAATGAAAAAATTTTCATTATATTTATGTTTTTCTTAATTTTTATTATTATAGTATAATATTTATATAAAATCAAATTATATTATGGAGGTGTGAAAATGGAAATTTTATCCAAAATAGTAAAATTAAATTTTACTTCAGAAAATAGCGCTATATTATGTGTTGATTGTCAGAATGGATTTACATTAAGATGCCCAAAAGAACTTCCAGTTGATGGAACAAATGAAATTTGGATTAAATCTATCAATGTTTTTTTAGAAAGCGCTAAAAAATCTGGATATTTAATTGTTGCAAGCAAAGATGATCATCCAGAAAATCATACTTCTTTTCAAACATGGCCCCCACACTGTGTAAAAGGAACATACGGAAATAAACTTTTTATAAAAACATATGATTTTGTTGTAAAAAAAGGAATTACCAAAAATACTGATAGCTATTCTGCTTTTTTTGAAGACTTTAAATCAAAAAACGACAATGGATTAGAAGAATATTTAAATAAAAATAAAATTAAAAAATTAATAATTTTTGGTTTAGCCGGAGATGTTTGTGTACTGGAAACTATAAAAACAGCTATAAATAAAGGATTTGATATTTTAGTCATAAATGATTTTATAAAATCAGTTAACAAGAAATCCATAAAAGACATATTGAAATCAGAAAAATTAAATGATAAAATAAAAATTATTTGATTTTTAGTTGTTTAAAATTAAATATTATAAACTGATTATTAAAATAATAAAAATACCACTTGACTTTTTTGAAGTTAAGTGGTATTATTTAATTACAATAAAATTTTGCCGGGGAAGGTGAAAATATGAAAAAAAATAATCGATTAACACATTGTCCAGTTTGTGGTGGAGAGTTGGTTATATCGGAATTTAAATGTCCTGAGTGTGATGTTACTATTAGAGGAAGTTTTTATTTAGATGATTTTGCTAAACTTTCTGATGAACAATTATATTTTTTAAAAATTTTTATTAAAAATAGAGGCAATCTTTCTGATGTACAAAAAGAAATAGGCATATCCTATCCAACTGCTAAAGCCCGTTTAGAAGGAGTTGTTAGAGCTATGGGATTTGCAGAAGAGAAGCCTAAAATAAATACTTTAAAAATATTAGAAAAAATTGAAAAAGGAGAATTAACTCCTGAAGAAGCAAAAGAAATTTTACGAGGGGGGAAGGTGGAAAAATGAATGGTATTTTAACTCCAGAAACTAAAGTTGAAGGAATCTGTTTTAATGGTGTTGGCATAGATTTAGATATATCAACAGGGAAAGAGACTTTTTTTGAATATGATAATTTTCCAGAAAATATAGAAATAGAAAATTATGTGAAAAACGGAATATGGCATTTGAATTTTAAACAAAAATCTGATTCTTTTCTAACAAAAATATTTGGTTTTTCATTTAATTCAGGATTTTCTGGTAATGCTAATTTAAAAGTGGATAAAAATATTTTTAGCTTTGACATTAATAATGTAAGCGGTGATATATCATTAAATAAGTTAGAACTTGAAAAATTTAAAGTAAAAACTGTTTCTGGAGACATTAATATATATAATTCAAAAATAAAATATTTAGAATTTTTTAGTACAAGCGGTGATTTAAGTTCTTCTAATTCTATTTTTTATTCTGTTGATATCAAAAATGTTTCCGGGGATTGTAATATAGATTATCTTGATAGTAAATTTAAAAACGTTTTTATTAAAACCGTTTCTGGAGATACGGAAATCTATATCTCTGGAAATGATATAGTTTTTATAAAAAAAGGCGCTTCTCCTTCAGGCAAAATCCATTCCAATATCCCTTTAAAATTTGATATTAATTCCCATAATATTCCTTCAAGATTTATCGATTTTAAAGGTGTAAGTGGTGATTTAATAATTAAATTAAAAGGGCAAATCAGTAAGCAGGATATCTTTTCAAATAAGAATACGAAAGAAAATGAAAATAAATTATCCACTAATGAATTACTCACTGCAGAAGAAAGAAAAATTTTAGAGTTATATAAAGCCGAAAAGATAAATAAAGATTTCGCATTGGAATTATTAAAAAATATAGGCTATACAGAAAAAGATGCCGAAGTTTTTTTTAATGAAAATATTGGAGGGATATAATGAAAAAATTTTTATTTTTCTCTATATTTATGTTTTTAAATATATTTATATTTTCAGCTAATTATTATGTTGAAGTAAAATTATTAGAAAAGGAAAAGGTTATTTTAGGGAAATTAAGAGTAGATTTAGAAAATACAGAAAAGCCATATTTCGCATTATTTCCAAATCTTGAAAGTCATGAAAATCCCTATTTAAATGCTTTGTTTGAAGATTATAAAAAAACAAAAATAGAAATATTAGAAGTAACGGATAAAAATAGAAACTATTTAGATTACTCTATTGTGAATTATAAATCAAAGAAATTCAGAAATTATCAGATAAAAAATGCTATATTAAATGTAAATACTGATGAAAAAACTATTATAATAAAATTTAAAACTTACTTTCTTTCAAAAAATTCTCCTGATAATGTAGCATTTGATAATATATTTATATGGAGATTTGGATGGTATCCTGTATTAATAGATGAAAATTCTGATTATGCATTACCACATCACACTATTTCATTAAAAATAAATAACAATTCTAATTTTTACCCTGTTATTTCTGGAAAATTTAAAAATGGAATTTATTATTCTGAAGGGAAATATGTTTCAATGCCACTTGTATTTGTTAATAAAAAAATATATACGAATTTTACTTTAAACAGTAAAAATTATAAAATAAATATATGGTTTAGAAAAGGTCAAGAACAAAGAGCCGCTATAATGGCTACACATATAATAAAGGCTTTAGAAATACATACAAAAAATTTTGGAAAATTAAAATATTCCACTATAAATGTATTTCAAGATCCATATCCCGGAATTTATGGAATGGCCGCAGATGGTATGTTTTTGTTAGGTGATGGATTTTTTACTACGGCTGATCTGGTTTTACCTGGATTATTGGAACCTTTAACTTTTTATGTTGTTTCTCATGAATTAGCTCATATGTGGTTTGGTATTGGTGTTGGAGTTGATTTTATTAAAAATAACTTCATGAGTGAGTCTTTAGCAGATTATTCTGCACATATTTCGATGTATGAAAAATATGGTGATGACAGATTATACAATTCATATTTACCAGATATATTAACCGATACTTTCTCTGAAATATTACCGAAAAATTTCTCAGAATTAGATCAAAATGCCATCTTTTCCATAGGTTATTATAACATTGAAAATGCTATCGCAGATGATGCTGACAGGATTCCAGGGAATTTTTCATCCTATATATATTATAATAAAGGTAAAAGAGCTTTATTTTCAATAGAAGATTATCTGGGGAGAAAAAATTTTATAAAAATTCTCTCAGAGTATTATATGACATATAAAGAAAAGACTGTCAATGAAGATGAGTTTATTGCATTTCTATCTAAAAATATAAGTAAAGATATTCTATATGACCTTTTTAAAAATCCAAAAAAATTTGATGCCTTTATAAAACAAAAAAATGATAAAATCATTGTTGATTTAAATAATATGAAAATACCAACAAAAATCAGAGTTGTTACAAAAAATGCAACAAAGATTTTTACCACTATAAAAAATGTTGAATTTGAAAAAAAAGATATTATTTCAATTGATATAGACCCTGATATGCATACATTTGATGTTGAAAGGCATAATAATCATTATCCTATTCTTATTGATTCGTTTGGAACACAGAATGTTTCAAAATATGATGCTTACAAAATAAAAATCAAAACAAAAAGCGACGATTTATCAGATAGAACTCATATGTTTTTATCTTTTGAAAAATATCCTTACTATAGTTTAGGAATAGGTAGCTTCTATTCCGTAAATTATTCAGAAGAAACACAAAAATTGATATTAACAGATACGGGTATTTCTTCAAATCTTGATTTTAAACCAAATCCATGGACAACTTTAAATTTAGGATATTCAAAAAGTTTATATACATCATTTCAAAATTTATATGGAGAAATATCATATTCTATACCTGAAGAAATTGATATTGGAAGCTTTTCAAAATCTATTTTTTCTACATCACAAATTATATTAAAAGGAAATTTATATGATTTTGATAACTTTTATATTAGCCCAACTATAGTCTATTCAAACCTTTATAATCTCGGAATTCATATTTCAGGAAGTTATTATTTTATAAATAATAACAATTCTTATAATAATGCTTATATACTAAATGGTGCATATTTTTTTGATAATTATTTTCCATATTTTAATTCAATGAGTTTTGAATTAAAATATGCTGATAGTAAATTATTTAATCCGCTTTATGATAAATTACCTTTAACAAAAGATTCAGAAAATTTATTATTAACTTTCAAAGATTATGCAAAAGAAATTTATGGTTTTAATCTGGAAATATTCAATTCTTCTATTCTAATTGAAAATAGAACAAATATCTATAATTTATTTTCTATTGGAAATATAAATTATTCCTTAAATGCATTTTATAAAAGAATAGATTCAGAAAATTTATATGGTTTATCTTTTGTAATGTCACCAAAAATTTATTTTATAACAGATGAAATTATCCCCATTAACTTTGAATTTAATTATTACAATTTACCTTCTAAAAACTCAAATGCTTTTACATTTTCTTTTACTACATATTTAAATACAACTATAAGAAATATTGTTAAATAAAATAATAGCCAATCCATTGGATTGGCTATTATTTATCCTACTTAAATTCATCTATTTTTTCATTTAATAATATTTTCGCTATTCTCATCGACGCTCTTCCATCACCAAATGGATTCTTTGCTTTTGACATATTTAGATAAAAAGATTCATCGAATATTAATTTATTCATGTATTCTAAAACTTTTTCTTTATCTGTTCCTATTAATTTTGCAGTACCTGCTGAAATTGCTTCAGGTCTTTCTGTGGTTTCCCTTAAAACTAATGTAGGTTTTCCAAGTGCCGGCGCTTCTTCCTGTATTCCACCAGAATCTGTCATTATAAAATACGAACCGGACATTAAAGCTGTAAATTCAAGATATTCCACTGGATCTATTAAGATTGCATTTTCTACGCCTTTTAATATCGGAAATACAACATCTCTTACAGCAGGATTTAAATGCACAGGAAATACTAAATATATATCTTCATTTTTTAACAAAAATTCTTTTATCGCATTCATAACATTACTCATTGGTTCTCCCCAATTTTCTCTTCTATGCATAGTCATTAATATATATTTTTTCTTATTTAATTGATATTTTTCTAATATATTATCTATCTTATTTTTATTCCTTTCTATTACCCATAATAACGCATCTATTACCGTATTTCCTGTTATATATATTTTTTCTTCACAAATTCCCTCTTTCAATAGATTTTCCTTTGATTTTTGCGTTGGTGGAAAATGTAATGAACTTATTACACCGGTGAGTCTTCTATTCATCTCTTCCGGAAATGGGTTATATATATTATCCGTCCTCAATCCTGCTTCAACATGACCAACTGGAATCTTATAATAAAAAGATATTAAAGCTCCAATAAACGTAGATGTAGTATCTCCTTGAACAAGGATATAATCGAATTTTTCGTTCTTAAAAACATAATCCATTTTATTTATTAAATTTCCTGTCAATTCTGATAATGTTTGTCTATGAGTCATAACATTTAAATCATAATCAGGTATTATTTCAAATAATTCTAAAACCTGATCAAGCATTTCTCTGTGTTGAGCAGTAGCTATTATTTTTGCATCAATTCCATATTTTCGCAATGTATGATAGACTGGAGCCATTTTTATTGCTTCTGGCCTTGTCCCGAAAATCAATCCTACTTTCATAATTCACTCTCCTTTGCATTTTTTCCATAAACTTTTATTTCCTTTTCTTTCAAGATAAACTAATCCTTCTTCTCTCAATTGATTTAATATTTTTCTAAGTTTGTGCTCTGATACATTATTAAAAATTTTTTTCAAATATGAAAATTTAAATGATTCTGGAAATTCATTTTTTATTTTATTTTTTATTTCAAGATATATATCTTCCTTTTTTTGTGAAGGTTTATAAGCTTCCATAATCTCTGCAATTTTAAAATGAGGAACATCCTCTTTATGTGATTTTAATGCTTCAAAATATCTATATGTCCATTCATTAGCTAATTTCCTATTACCCGCAAACACAATAGTAAGATCGCTATGATATGCATAAAGTTCCGCTATTGCTTTTAACATATAAGATGAACTATAATACTTAATTTTATTTTCATTTAAAAAATCAGAATAATTTGCTTCAATTACAAGTGCAGAATTTTTATAAGCTTTTAAATTAACTAAATGTTGATGAAAATTTGCCATTTGGGAAAATTCATGTATAACATTTTCAAAAGTTTTCCTTTCAACTACTCCTAATATTTCCCCGTTATCTTCAAGGGCGTAATCTCCTATTGGCAATTTTCTTTTTGAAATAATAGCTTTTGGAAATTTCCACGGATATCTTTCATTTGAATCTATAATAATATTCAATATATCGTGATAATATGTTGTTAGTTTCACTTTTGGTTTGTTTTGTTTTAATCCCTGCTCTGTTCTCCAGAAAATTTGCTCATATTCACCTTCTCTAGTTTTATACTTTTTCTTTAAAAATAAAAAATCACATCTTTTTCTCATTTCTCTATCAAGGACCATTACCAACCTTTTTCCAAGACGTTTTAAATATAATATTGGAACTTTTTCTATTATATTTTCTTTTTTTAAAATAAAATTTTCTTTTTCACGTACACAGAAAATATGCCCTTTTTGACCCGGCCATTTTTCCTGTACTCTTAAAGATAAAAGTATCTTGTTCCCCTGAATAATGGTTAATCTATATGGGAATCTTTTATTTTCTATTTTTTCTAATATAAAAAAAGTTTTTTTATTCATTTTCTCACCTACTTACACGCTACCGCGGGTATTGGTTTAAAAATTTTGATTTTAATTAAAAAAACTTTTGAGCTATCGCTCGCTTACAGCGGACTATATGATTTTTATTTATATTTTAAAAAGATATTTCATAATTTATCATATATTCAATTATATTAGAATTACTGAGTTTCATATTAAACAAAAGATTATTTAATTTGAGATCTAATGTTGTATAATAAATCTCATTTATATTCCCATAAGGTCCTTCCCATGTTTCAATATTTCCTTTTAACGTTTTATCAAAATAAGATGTACTCAAATTTATTTCACCTTGAACCACTTTTTCAAATATAAGTTTTATATTAAATTTATTTTTTATATATTCTATGGAAAATAATTGACTTTCTATTCCACTTCCATAATCATAACCCATTGGAATATCATATATTTTATTATTTTCTATATATCGCCCCGTAAATTTTAATAACTCCTGCCATCTATTATACATCCATGAATATATCTTATAATCTTCTATTTTTGTATTTAAATAACCATTAAATACTTTAAATACATATTGAAATCCATATCCCCATGCAAAAGCTGTTGGTTTATAATCTTCAGCACCGGATTCTGTAAGAGGTACAACAAAATCATCCATTGCTATTTCACCGTATAATTTAATCCCTTTTAAAGGAATAATTTCACCATCTATTGCCAACATCGCGTTTGAATAACCTTCACCATATGTGTTATGAAGAACATTC
The DNA here is from genome assembly GCF_013363285.1 of Marinitoga sp. 1154. Classification (NCBI taxonomy): domain Bacteria; kingdom Thermotogati; phylum Thermotogota; class Thermotogae; order Petrotogales; family Petrotogaceae; genus Marinitoga; species Marinitoga sp. 1154. Next base: position 49,206 of record NZ_LBFB01000002.1, read on the forward strand.
ATAAAATTCAGGTCAACTAAGTCCGGAAACTTTCCACCTATTAAATTTAATTCATTGAAAGATATTCTTAAAAAATCTGTTGGTCTTAAGTCCAATCTATGAATTAATAGTGTTTTATATGGTTCATAATATCCCATATTTATACTTCTTCTATCAGAATTTCCATCTATCTGCATCTTTTGTATTTCTTTTTCTTCGTCTGTCAAATAAGAATTAAAAGCATATGCTCCAAAGTATATGCCCATATCCCCAAAAAGAAAATCTGTGGTAAATCCACCTGTTATTCCATCAACATATGGTAAAGAGTCTGATAAAAACACGCCTCTTTCTAATAATGACCAATCTGTTTTATATCTTCCAATTATAAACCAGAAAGAATTTATTTTTTTTCCAAAATATATCTGAAAATTTAGCTGATAATCAGTTGTAAAAGAAAATTCAAACGAATAGTCTTTATTTTTTATTTGAAATAGCGGTATTAATTCATATTTATTAGTATAATAATATGGAACATTTATTTTTATTTCGTTTTTTGATTTATCTGGATATGGAGTTATGGAGGTTTCTAAAACTTCTCCATTTAAAAGTTTATCATATATAAATATTTTATATTCTATATCATTTTCAAAATAAAAAGGAAAAACTGTCGACATTAACATTAAAAATATTAACACAAACAAATACTTTTTCATAATCCACCTCTTCAATAAAACGTTCAATATTATCATTGAATTTTAATAGGAATTATTAAAAACACTGAATAGTTTTCAAATTTCTGCTTATCATATCTTAAATTTATATATTTAAGTTCCACATTTATATTATTGAAGAATCTGATATACATTTTAATTTTTTCATTAAAGAAATCATTACCAAAGGAAATTCCAGAATCCTGTTCATACAACATCAAAAAATTTCTATTTGATATATATGTTTGAAAACTTTGAACTTTGGAATTTTCATCATATTTAAATCCAAGTGGATAATCGTAAAAATATCTTGCTCCAGGTTCGTTTATTATTTCCAATGAACGATTATATAATCTGTTATATGGAATCTCATCTTCATATATTCCATTATCAACAAAATAATTTTCATATAACATTGAAAAGTATGTATCTTTGTGTATTTTAAATAATATTTCCGCACCATATCCATAGCTATTTTTATCTTTAAATGTATTGTAAGTATCCTGAACGTATAATCTAAAATTTTTATATTGCAATAATGCATCTATAGATATTAATCCATTTTTTGTATCTATTAAAGCTTTTGATCCTCCATACAAATTCAAAGATGTTACTCCTATATTTATTTTATCAAAATTAAAATCTACTCTATTTGTTAATATTTCTCTAAAAGCATCCGTTGCATCTGTAGAAAATTGTTTTTCATATTCTTCTTTAGTTAGCATTGGTTGCATTGAAATTAATATTGTATTGAATATTATTCCTTTAAATCTGTATTTGTAGTTTATATTTTCATAATATTTTGTTGCATCTGAAAGAATTAATGAATTTTTTAATGGTCCAAGAGATATTCTGGTTCTTCCTAAAATAAAACTCCAGTTATTATTTTTTAAGCTTAAATAGCTCAACGACGGCGTATCCAATGTAGTTCTTTTAATTAATTCAAAATTGTTATATATATCCAAAAAAGTCAAGTTTTTATATTTAAAATATGCACTATTTCCTTCTTTGAAATCAACTATAAATCTTGCATATAGATTATCATTATGATAAAATTCAAAACCAAAATTCATCCATGAATAATATTCATTGTATAGATCACTAAAAAAAATCTTATCTTTTTCTAAGGTATAATATCCTCCACCATTAAATAGCACATTATTTTCCAATCTTTTTTCGAAACCAAGTGGAAATTCAAATAATATATTAGATTTATAATTGTTATCTTCAATAAAAAACAAAGGAATTCCGGTATATAATATACCGGAATTTATATTTTTCGAACGTTGATAATAAAAGTCTATTGAATCTGGAAATAACAATTTTGCTGATGAAAAATTATAAACTGTTATTATTATAAATAATAGAAAAAATAATTTGTTTTTCATATTATTTTTTCCCCGATAACCATTTTTTTCTTTTATTTAAATATATATTTCTAATTTCAGTTAAAATATTCTGATATTCTTTATCTTTAAAGTTCTGATAAGAATGGTCAAATGCTTTCCACTGATCATATACATACATTAATGTTATTTCTGCATATATCCCTTTTGATAAATAAATTCTATTACCCCATGGTTTTGTACTGGCAAGAACAAATTGCATATGGTGAATATATCCTATATCAAGATTAATTTTTCTTTTTCCATCAAAAGCATACTCTAATTCTATAGAATTAGTTATTGTTTTAGCATCTGCTAAAAATCCAGGCGAATATAAGTTTTTAAAACTTATCATCCTGGCTTTTATCTTTACGTTTTGCCCCATTTCCAGATTATAATAATATGTATATTTTTGAAAATCTAATTCATCAGAAATATAATCTATTTCACCAAAATGTTTTTTTAATTTTTCCAATACATTTTCATGATATAACCAATAATCCGTACCTCCTGCTGAAAAAAAATGTATTACATAATTCACCCTATCTATATCTTTAATTTTCCCCATTTTCAATCACCACCTCAAAAGATTTTAATTTCACTTTATATATTTTTTCAAAAGTCTTTATTATAACCGTTCCGAAATTATTTGTAATTATTATTTTTTCATTTTTTCCAAGACTTATATCCCTTTTATTCTGGGGTTTAAGTTTTTCTCCGTTGATAAAAATAACATCATTACTTTTATTTTCGATTTCTATAGGTAACTTTTTTGTAGATGCTACCATTATTAAATCTGAAGAATTATTTAATATATTAATTATGAAAAACGAAGATATCAATATTAAAATTGATGCAATTAATATATAAATTCTATACTGATTCATTCCAATCCTCCACTAATTTTAACAAAAAATCTTTTTCATCATTGATATTATCATCCAGTTTATACATTTTTATTTTATTCAAAATTTCCCCAACTTTTTTACCCTTTATGCCTAATTTTATTATATCATTTCCTGTAATGTTTAATTTGAAATCTTTTATCTTTAATAGAAACTTTTTATATTTTTCTGTTGTTTGTAAATCAATATATCCCGACAAAACAATTAACAATTCATTATCAAATGAATCTGTTAATTTATAAAAATCTGAGAATAATGAATCTGGATTTATTTTTTTTAGTTCTTTTTGTAGTTTTTCAAATTTTTCTATATTATTAATAAACTTTTTTGGTAATCCATAACGATTAAATACATATGATTTTGCATCATTACTTTCATTAATAAGATAAGAATATAAAAATAAATGAAAAATTTTTACGCTTTTTATATATTGCAATGCATTTTCTTTTAACCAATTGTAGAAAATCAATACTCTTTTAAAAATTTTTATTTTTTCTTCATTGTATTTTGTATATAAAAATAGATGATCTAATATTCCTAATCTCCCCATTTCTTTGAGAGAATCTATTATATTCCTTTCATTTAAAATTTTTTCAAATTCTTCTCTTAATCTCATTCCAGTAACTTTTTCAATATAATTGTTTTCTACTGTGGTTTTTAGTAATTCATATGTTCTATTTTCAATTATAAAATTAAAACGATTTTTAAATCTTATAGCCCTTAAAATTCTTGTTGGATCTTCTATAAAACTTAAGTTATATAATACCCTAATAATACCTTTATCTAAATCTTTCTTGCATCCAAAAAAATCAAGTAAAACACCAAATTCTTCACTATTTAATTTTATAGCCATAGCATTTATTGAAAAATCTCTTCTATATAAATCTTTTTTAATTGTACTTAATTCTACTTTTGGCAAATCTGCTGGTTTTTCATAATACTCAGTTCTGGCTGTAGCAATATCTATTCTAAATCCATCCTTAAAAAACAATGAACCTGTATGAAATTCACTATGTTCAACAAATGTTGCCCTTAAATTTTTTGATGCATATTTTGAGTATTTTAAACCATCGCCTTCGACCACTATATCTATATCAAAATTCTTTTTACCCAATAATAAATCCCTGACAAATCCACCAACAACATAAACTGGCATATTCAATTCACTTCCATATGCACCTAATAACCTTAAAAGATTCATATATTTTGAAGGAATATATTTTAGCATCTTCTTTAATATATTATATTTATGAACTTCTTCATTATATTCAATAATTATATTAGGCTTTGATTTATGAAATACTTTTCCTTTAATCAAATCAGATCTTGTTATTATTCCCATTAACATATTATTCTTATCTATAACTAATAATCGTCCTATTCCATTTTCAAGCATTTTATATCTTATTTCTTCAATTGTTGTTTCAGGCAAAACTGATACAACATTTTTCGTTATTATTTCCTTTACAGGAAATTTAGATAGTCCATGATTTATAGCTTTTTCAATATCTTTTTTGGTTATTATACCTATTAATTCATTTTTTTCAATTACAGGTAAACCATTGTGTCCTGTTTGAATCATTATTCTATATACTTTTTCAATAGCTTCATTTGATAAAACAGTCCTTACTGGTGAGGACATTATATCCCTGGCTTTAATAGCAGGAATATAGTTTTCTCTAATTTCATTGATTATTATATCAAAAGCTTTATCCATACTCTTTTCTTTCAAATCAAATACTATCATATTATTTTTTACTTCAGGATTGAATTTTTTAAATATATTTATATCACATTCAAAAGTATAAAAAAATATATATGCTTTTATTGTTTCAGAAAGTTCAAGTATTATTAGAATATCTGATGGATATTTTTCATGCAATATTCTTCCATACTTTTTTATTTTTATGATTTTATTTTCTATGTATGTAAAATTTACTTTTAAATAGCCTATTTTTATTTTTTTTATGTTTTTTTCCAAAATTTGTGGTATATCCATACAATCACTCACTTTTTATTTTTTTATTAGAACATTTTTAATCTTTTCAACATCTAAATAATATGATTAAAAAAAGAACATTAAAATTTTTATCTTTAAATGCAAAATAAAAAATCTAAGTGTAAAATATGGTTATAATTTCTCAGGAGTGGTAAAAATGATAAATATGAAAATTAATCCTAATAATATTAATCCCATACTTGGTTATAAATTAGACCCAGGAGAACCGGGAATAGCCTCGGGAGCTCCTGCTTCAATGAGTATTATACGTGTTTTATCTCAAGAAACTGGCAATTTAATGGCATTTAAAAAAGAAGCCATTCAAAACGGAGGATATGTCATATACAGCAAAATATCTCTTGATATTCAAAAAAGAGGTGCTTTCCTCGCCGCCGTTGCTGGAAAAACACAGGTAATGATTGCATATAAAAACAAAATGGACAATAGTCCAAAAAATGACGATAATATAATCGAAAATAATCCAAATAAATTAGATAATAAAAAGGATGATAAGATAAAAAGGCTGGAAGAATTAATCAATAATCTTAAAAATTATATAAAAACAGAAACCGACCCTGATATAAAATCAGAATTGGAAAATAAAATAAAAACACTTGAAAATAAATTATTAATGTTAAAGCTGGGTAATGCTATTTCAAATCAAAATGATGAAATCCTCGGAATGATTTTTACAGCTTATTTTTAATTATTTTTTCTGTAATTCTTAATCATTCTTTTTTTGCAAATTATTAAAATGTTCTTCTAATTTATCTAAGTCTATGAGTTTTTCTTTGTAGATTGATTCTTCTTTTGGGTGCGATGGTCTTTCTTTTACCTTTTCCATTGCTTTTAAAACTTCTGATAAAACTTCTGCTCTTATTTGAAATGTATATGTTTCAAGTTCAGAAAATATCCTTCCTTTTTCTGTAACTACATATTTAGGGTGTAAATGGTTTAGAGCTAAAGCTATAACATCTGCCCTACAACGATCACAAATACACATATCAACATTTGGCATGCTAAACATTTCATTGGTTATATCTTCAACTAAATGCTCTAAAACATTAAAAATATGGTATTTTTCTATAATCATATCATCCACCTTCCTTTATGTAAATAGATATTTTTATATCACCATAATTATACTCCTTATCCAATATTAAATCACCATATGTTTTTTTCAGCTTTTCCCTTTTAGAATGTTCTACTATTATTAATGTGTTTTCATTATATATATATTTATTTTCACTTATTTTTTCCAGAGCTTCATCTGCAATTCCCATTTGAAATGGTGGATCTAAAAATATTAGATCGTATTTTTCTGTTAACTTTTTCAAAGCTTTTCGAAAATCTGAACATATTAATTTTAGTTTATTATTTATTTTTAAAATTTTTGAATTCTTTATTATGGTCGAACATGCTTTGCGTGATGTTTCAATTATAGTTGCTTTTTCAGCTCCAGAACTAATAAATTCAAAAGAAACTACACCAGATCCTCCAAACATCTCCAGCGTATTCATATCTTTTACATCTATTATATTCATTAAAGCTCTTCTTACATTCGCAGGAGTATATCTTGTCCTTTTGTCAGGAACAATATTTATTTTTCTACCTTTTAATATTCCATTTTCTATTGACAACATCTTTATTTATGCCTCCAGCATCCTTAATTTTTTCCCATAACGTCTATATATTTCATATTTTAGAGTTTTATATTTTTTTAGTTCAGGATCTTCTTTTAATATTTCTAATGCATCCTTTCTTGCTTTTTCTATTAATTCTGTATCTTTCAATATATCTAAAAATTTAAAATCTGGTAATCCGTGTTGTTCTGTCCCAAAAAATTTTCCAGGTCCTCTCCATTTTAAATCAATCTCCGACACTTCAAAACCATTCGTTGTATTAGCAAATAATCTCAGTTTTTCTTTTGTCTCAGCAGATACATTTTGACTCATAATCAAAAAACAATATGCCTGTTTTTTGCTTCTTCCCACTCTACCTCTTAATTGATGTAATTGAGATAAACCAAATCTATCAGCATGTTCAATTACCATAATTGTTGCATCTGGTATATCCATTCCCACTTCTATTACAGTAGTTGATACTAATATTCTAAATTCTTTATTTATAAATTTCTCCATAATATCATTTTTTTCCAGAGGTGTCATTTTTCCATGTAACAATCCTACTTCATATTCTCTAAATCTCTCTTTCAATATATCATACATTTCAGTAGCAGCTTTCAATTCCATTACTTCAGATTCATCAATTAAAGGATATACGAAAAAAGCTTGATTCCCTGACTCTAATTCTTTATCTATAAATTTATAAATTTCATTTACTTTGTTTTCTTTTAGTAATAATGTTTTTATCTTTTTTCTTCCCGCAGGCATTTCAGTAATTATAGAAACATCCAGATCACCATATAATGTCATTGCCAGAGTTCGGGGAATTGGAGTTGCTGTCATGAATAAAATATCTGGCATTTTACCTTTGCTTATCAAAGCCAATCTCTGCCTCACTCCAAACCTGTGTTGTTCATCTATTACGACTAACCCCAATTTTTTAAATTCTACATCATCCTGTATTAAAGCATGGGTGCCTATTAATATATCTATTTTATTCTTTATCAAATTTTCTTTTATTTCTATTTTTTTAGATTTTTTTGTTTCTCCCAATAGTATTTCTACATTAATTCCAAACTTTTCAAAATCCTTTTTTAACCTTTTATATTGTTGTTTAGCCAAAACCGATGTTGGAACCATTACTGCTCCTTGAAACCCACTTTCAAAATTATCAATCAAAGCTAATTCAGATACTACAGTTTTCCCAGAACCAACATCTCCCTGAAGTAGTCGGTTCATAGGCACATCTTTTTTCATATCTTTTCTAATCTCTTCAAAAACCTTAATTTGTGAATTGGTCAATTTAAATGGTAAGGATTCCATGAATTTTTTTGATAGTTCACCATTTATTTTTTTTGAAAAACCTTTCTTTAATTGGATTTTTAGTTTTTGAATTAATACTGATAATTCAAATAAAAATATTTCTTCATATCTAAGTGTATCTTTTGCTTTTTTGAGATGATAAAAACTTTTTGGAAAATGTATTCCCTTTATTCTTGATGGAAAATTTAAAAATTTATATTTTTTTAATAATTTTTCAGGTATAAACTCTTTCACATTATTAGCATATTGAATAGTTTCTGAAAAAATATTTCTCATAGTATTTTGATATAATCCTTTTTTTAACGGGTATATTGGCATGATTCCCGTTTTTATTTCATCAATAGAAGTTATAACTTGAAAATCAGGGTTTTTCATCTGTTTTCTTCCAAAATCAATCTCTAGCGTACCATAAACCGCAACTTTCATTCCTATATTTAAAAATTTTTTTATATATTCTTGATTAAACCACGTCAATATTATAATAGAATTATTTTTATCTTCTAAAACATAAGAAAGTATTCTTAATGTTCCAACTTTTTTTTCTTCATAATTTACTATATTTCCAACAATTAAGCAATTTTGTCCATGGTAACAATCTAATATACACTTTATCTCTCTTCTATCTTCATATTCTCTTGGAAAAAAATAAAACGTATCTTCAATATTATTAATCCCTAATTCTCTCATTAACGTAGCTCTTTTATTCCCTACTCCTTTTATAAATTTAATATCTGTTTTCAATGGCAATTCTTTATGTGGAAAAGCAGGAGTATCAATTAAATACATATTCTTTAATTTTTCAATTAAATTAAACCCTTCTTTTATTCTTCTAATTCTTCTCTCTTCTGATAATTTATTTATGGGTTTGTAATATGCTAAAAATGAGCCTATTTTCTCTTTTAGGCCCTTTTCTTTTTCTATAATATTTATATTATTTTCACAAAATCTGTATATTTCCGGGAAAAAAGTATTCCACGAAATTTCTTTATTCAATCCTCTTTTTAAATATTTTTCGAGTTCTTTAAAAAAATCCTCAAGAAACATTATAAAGAATTTTCCTCCCCATAAACACCCAATCCAAAAACCTCTGGACCACTATGACATGCAACTGTTGGCCAGATTCTCCCCTCAATTAATTCGTATTTATAATTTAATTTTTCAAATTTTTCCATAAACATATTAAAAACTTTATTTTCCTGTTCTAAATTTGACTCAAATCCATGCACTTTATAAATTTTTATATTATATGGCCTTTCTTTTATAAATTCAAAGGCATTATCAGCCATCACTTTGAAAACTTTATTTATTCCTCTTACTTTTGTTAAAGGGGTTATTTCACCATCCTCAACTGTTAATACAGGCAAAATTTTCAATAGTGTACCAGCCATACCTGATGCTTTTCCTATTCTTCCATTTTTTATAAGATATTTTAGAGTTGGAACTGAAAATTCCATAAAAGTGTTATTAATAATTTTTGGTATTAAATCATCAAGCTTTTCAGAAGGAATTTTTTCATCTACTAACAATTCAACAATTCTTCTTGCTACCAAAGATGCTCCTATTGATACCATTTTAGTATCAATAATTTTAAGATTTATATTATCAAGCATATTTCTTGCCATTTGCGCAGTATTATATAATCCAGACATTTTAGATGAAAAATGTATATCAACTATTTCTTCGTATCCCTCTTCCATTAATTTTTCATAGATGTTCATTATTTCCTTTAAAGATGGCTGTGCAGTATGAATTTCTTTAGCATTTTTTACTAAATCATAAAATTTGTCATGATTTAAACTTATTCCATCAGTATATTCTCCACCGTCAACATATACTTTCATTCCCATAAATTTCAAATTATATTTTTTTATCCATTCTGGCGTTGGGGAACATCCGGAATCTATGATTATAGCTCTTTTCATTTTATTCCTCCTTAACAATAATTTTATTTCCTTCTCTCTTAAATATAAGCCCATTTAATTCTACTTCTTGAATATTATTATGATTTAACATAAATATTATAAGTTTATCATAAAATCTTGTCTTCATATATACATCATATATCGAATACTGTGAATTAACTGATTCGATATTTTTTATTTTTAAATAAAAATAAAATGTTATAGAATTCAAAATAATAACTATAGTTAATAAAATTATTGCTATTCTCATTTTAAAAATTCATATGTTTTTATGAAATTTTCTACTCTACTTTTATATCTATAATCAGGATATTTTTTTAAATACTCCACATAAAAACTATATACATTTTCATAATTTTTGGATACAGCTTTTGATAATTTTAAAGCCAAATCTTCCTTTTTATTTGATTTTAAATAAAAATATAAATCTTCAAAAAATTTAAATGATTTATCTGGTATTCCTTTATATTTCTTTGCCATATAATAATCAGCTTTTCCTTCCTTTTCTGATATCTTTATTATATTGTCTACGACTGTTTCATATCCTAAGTATTGATTAAAATTAAACATTATTCTCATGTACTCAGTATATACATCTTCCCATTCTGGAAATCTATTCCAGCCTCCTGGTAATATTTCAATAGTTTTATCATACCAATGAACAAAATCATTATAATACTTTTCTTTTAATCTATTTATTTCTTTAACAATATCTTCTTCTGTCTTAAAAAATTTTTCTATATTGCTTAAATTTTGAAATATTAAAACATTTAATTTAGCAATTAACCTATATGCATTTTTTTCATTAAAAGATATATAATTGCTTTCTAATTGATCAATTTCATCCTGTACTATCTGAATATAAGCTAAAGCCTGCAATAATTGTTTATTATTATTATCCTTTAACAACTCATAGAGTCTCATTATAGTATCCCTTATTTGATATCTATTAAATGGCATTAAATCTATTGACCCTTCAAATTTATTTAATATAAAATTATAATCTGGAGTTTCCATTTTCATATATTTTTCAAGATTATTATAATCTATTTCCATTAATCTATATGGAGTTTTAGCTAATAATTGGGCCAGATAAAATCCAGATTTTCCAAAAGCAGAATTTGATTTTAATGATTTCAAAAAGTATTTTTTAGCCTTTTTGTATGACTCAAAAGCTTTATTTTCATACTCTGTTTTAGCAGATATATATTTTTGTTTTTGCTCCTCTAAATTTTTTATTTCCATTGATATCTTTTGCAAATCCAGAGGATTTGTAACTTTATAACTTTTATATTCCTGTATCTTTTTATCTATTTGTCTTAAAACATCTGGTATTTGTTTTTTTACTACATTTTCATATGCATCAATTTTCATATATTCAGTATTTCCTATTTTAAAATAAACCTCAGCTGCTGTTGACTGAATTTTTAAATAAGATACAATTATACCTATAACAAAAAAAACTAATAATAAAACTTTCAATCCCTGTTTTGAAACTCTTATTTTTCTTGTTTCTCCAAATTGTCTGGAAAGTGCCACCGATATAATGAATAATGCAGACATTATATTTGGATGAAGATGCATTGGAAATTCTGTAAATGAATGTATTGCAACTATAGTTAAACTCCACGCAAATAAATTAAATAATAAAATTTTATCAAAGTCTTCTATTTTAAAAACTCTTTTTATAAAAACTGTTATTAATCCGAATAATAACAAAATTATTGCTATAAATCCAAAAAGACCTGTTTCACCTAAAACCTGTAGATAATCATTATGAGCTCTTTTAAAATTATTCCAGGCATAATAAAATTTTTCAGGATTTCTTGCCTGAATATCTGACATATATCTAACAGCATAAACAGGATAAGTAGCTATTCCCCCGCCTATAAATCTATTTTCTATATGATTTTTATCCTGCCATTGTTCAACAGCAGCTAACCAAGATAAAGTTCTTTCATCCCATGAAGATACTGATGCCATTGCTCCAAATCTTTTTGATGCTACCACTTCTCCACTTTTATTAAACGGTGAAGGAATATTAAACATTATAAATAAAAATAAAATTGACAAAAAAACTGACAGCAAAGGTATGATGAATCGTTTAGATGTTATATATTTAACTTTTTCTTCGTCTTTATTTTTTAAAATACTAAGAGTAAAGAAAATTGCAAAAATCATCATTCCCAGAAAAAAAGACAAATAAACTGAACGTGTCTGTGCAAATAATAATACCCAGAACATTATAAAAACAGATATTATGGAAAAAATTTTTTTAAATATATTAGAATTTCTGGATAATGCAAAATATATACCTATTGGTATCATTTGCCCCATATAATCAGATACAAAATTTGGATTTCCAATTGTTGTTCTTAAAGTAATTCTTTGAGATGGATCTCCATACTTACCAAAAAAGATGTCAAATCCAAAAAATTTATTTAGAAGACCATCGAATCCGATTATAACTCCTGTAATTAAAAAAATAAATAAAGCATCCTCAATATATTTATAATCTTTCCCAAATCTATTAGTTAATATATAAGAAACAAAAACAATAATTAAAGTATATAATGACACTTCAAATGAATATCTAAAATAATATTTATTCTGAATAATAACACTTATTAAAGAAAACAAAGTCGCTATACCAAATAAAGAAAAATATACATGATTTAATGAATATTCTATTTCATATTTTTCTTTTTGAATTTTATAGTAATAAATAAAAAACATTATTGTAAAGAATAATGAAAAAACAAGATGTTTCTGTGTTGAATATTCGTATACCCAATTTGGAACCATTAAAAAAGGCAATAACAAAAAAAATATTCCCATTGCAATTATGTCTTTAGAATATTTTGATAATTCTTTCATATTCAACCTCCCTCGAATTTTTTCTTTCTATATTATCATACCACAAATTTTTTATTTGACAACACACAAAATAAATAAAAATAGTATATAATTATATATGAGAAGAAAATATAGAACAGGGAGGAAAAAAAAATGGATAAACACACACATCATCATATGAAGCACAAAAAAACTTTAAATGTATTAAAAACTGCAAGAGGACAGGTTGAAGCTGTTATAAAGATGATAGAAGATAACAGATATTGTATTGATATATCAAAACAAATTTTGGCTTCTATATCTTTATTAAAAAAAGCTAATTCACAAATTTTAAAAGAACATCTTGAAACTTGTGTAAGAGAAGCTGCATATTCGGATGATTCAAAAGAAATAGAAATAAAACTAAAAGAATTAGAAGATGTTATAGAATATATAAATAAAACTTTGTAAAATATAATAATATATATTTAATGTTTTAATTTATTATTGTTAATTATTTTATATGAAAAGTTTATATTTATTTTATATATAGAATTAAGTAATTCTCTATTTTATTTTATGCTGTAAGATTTTAACAGAAATTGGATATAATATAAACGAAAAATATCACTTATTTCAGGAGGAAACTAATGTGATTATACCATTAAGTAGTTTAAAAATAGGAATGGATGGCATAATTGTAAGATTGGAATTTGATGAAGGTATTAAAGAAAGATTTATCGCCATGGGTTTAATCCCTGGAAAAAAAATAATATATATACACGAATCTCCTTTTGGCGATCCAATGGTATTTAAAATAGATGATAATAAAATCATGATAAGGAAAAATGAAGCTCAAAAAATTTTTGTAGAAGTTACAAATGAAATATTTTCCTTAGATGAAGCTTCACCTGGGAAATATGAGATTTTTTTCATTAAAGGCGGAATCTTTTTTAAAAAGGATATGGAAAGTTTAAATTTATCTGTTGGAAAACAAATAAATGTACTTCATAATCATCGTGGTAAAGTAACAATAGACATAAATGGAAAACAAATAATCTTTGGTAAAGGTCGCGCAAAAAAAATTCTTTTAAAAAAAGAATAAAAAAGTGGTGAGCATATGATAAATCAAGTTCTAACATTTTTGAAAAACACAAACGAAAATATTTCTATAGATGAAATTAAAAGGAAATTCAATTTAAATAATCAAGAATGGGAAATTTTATTCCCTTTTTTAATATCTAACGGCATAAAAATAAATACATTTGATTCATTAAATTTAAAATGCAGTGATTGTCCAATAAATAAATTTTGTAATAAAAAAAATTGCGGAGGGTAAAACATGACTTTTGAAATTGCTATAATCGGAAATCCAAATGTTGGTAAAACCTCTATATTTAACATTATAACTGGAAGTAGACAATATATTGCAAATTGGCCTGGAGTAACTGTTGAAAAAAAAGTTGGCTCATTTAAATATAAAAATCATCATTTTAAACTTGTAGATTTACCTGGAATCTATACTTTATCTGCTCAAAGTGATGATGAAAAGGTTGCAAGAGATTATTTGATAAATGAATCTCCAGATGCAGTTGTCGTCGTTGCTGACTCCCTTAATTTAGAAAGGTCTATTTATCTTTTAATACAAATTTTAGAAATGAATCTTCCTGTAATTCTAGCAATTAATTCTATTGATGAAGCATATTCAAAAGGTAAAGTTATAAATCCCTCTTTTATTGAAAAAACTCTAAATATACCTGTTGTTTTAACCTCTGCAAAAAAAAATATTGGGATAGATCAACTACTAGAAGCCATTCATAAAACAGCAGAAAATAAAAATATTCCACTAAAAAAATTCGCATATACAAATTCAATAAATTCTTTTATAAAAATCTTTTCGAAAGGATTAGAGAAATTTGATTTCTTAAAATCATATGACAAAAGGTGGCTATCAATATATTATTTAGAATTTGGATCCAAAAATTTATATTATCCAGAAGAATTGATTAAAGAAATAAATTCAAAGGTTGATATTAATAAATTAAAATCAGAATATATGGATTGGAAATTTAAGTTTATTTCAACTGTTATAAAAAGTTCTGTAATTGAACAAGGTAGAAGCTGGGCAATGAGAGATATTCTTGACCATGTAATGACACATAAAATATTAGGACTATTAATATATATCGTTGCTTTATATTTTGTTTTTTCGTTAACCTTTAATATTGCCAGCCCTCTTTCAGATTTGATTGATATATTATTTAGCAATTTAGGAAATTCAATAAATGGAAAAATTCCTATACCATGGTTAAATTCATTAATTGTTGATGGAGTGATAGGAGGAGTAGGTGGCGTTTTAATTTTTGTTCCTCAATTATTTGTACTATTCTTTTTTATGGGTTTTTTAGAAGAATCAGGATATTTACCCAGAGCAGCTTTTTTAGTTGATAAATTAGTTAGAAAATTTGGCCTCAGTGGTCGCTCTTTCATGTCTATTATACTTGGGTTCGGATGTAGTGTTCCTGCAATAATGTCAACAAAAACTATAGCTAATAAAAAGGAAAGAATGGCTTTAATATTAAGTATACCTTTTGCCTCCTGTTCTGCAAGATTACCTGTTTATATATTATTAATAAGTGCCTTTTTTGAAAAAAACGCTGCTACTATATTACTTTTCGTGTACATATCAAGTATAATTTTAGTATTATTATCTGCAAAGATACTTCAAATATTTTTTATAAAAGGAGAAGAGGTTCCCTTTACAATAGAATTACCAAGGTTTAGAATGCCTACTTTTAGAAATTTAATCTTATATTCCTGGAATAGAGGGAAGCATTTCTTAGAGAAGGCTGGAGGGATTATATTAATAGCAACTATTTTTATATGGCTTTTATCTTATTTTCCAAACAATAATGATATTGCAAATTCTTATGCTGCTTATCTGGGAAAATTTTTTGAGCCTATAACTCAAAATCTTGGATGGAATTGGCAAACGAATATTTCTTTGATTTTTGGAGCAGTTGCAAAGGAAGTTGTAGCTTCTTCTTATATGACTATTTTAAATGTTGGAGAAGAGAGTATAACTTATGCATTGCAAACAATATTATCTCCTCAATCAGCATTAGCTCTAATTTTCTTTGTTTTAGCTTACATTCCATGTTTTGCTACATTAAGTGTAATAAAACAAGAAACTAATGGTTGGAAATGGGTTTTCTTTGAATTAATTTATACATTAATTGTAGCTTATATAATAGCCAATATAGTTTATGTGATAGGAGGAATATTCCTATGAAAAATAAAAAAAATAATTTTAAGAAAAATATTTTAATTTTTATTGGAATTTTATCCATATTTATGGCTATAATTAATTTTAAATATGATAATTTCATATTTGTATCTTATATCATAGTATCACTTATTGCTTTTATTGGATTATGGGAGGATATAAAAAACGTCTGGTATCATTTCTCTGCTCATATTATAGTTAGTGGAATTATATCCTTGTTAATTGGTACATACGAACTATTAAAATATATTTTTGGATGGCTTGCAGTTTATACGAGCGGTAATGATATCCCTGATTTTAAAATTTCAATATACTTATTCTCCTTTTTAATGCTATATGTACTTTACAAAGAAACTAATTTTTTAAAAAAAGAAGGGTATAATAAATAATTTATTAATATAAAAATGGCTGATAATTCAGCCATTTTTATATTTAAACACTTTTTATAAACACTTTTTAATATTCAAATATTTTCATAGATACAACAGAATTATTTTTTAATAAGAATATAACATCACCTGTTGAATCTAATAACGTATAAATTATATCTTTTCCAATATTAAATTTTGAAACTTTATTTAAATTTATACTATTCCATACTTCTATTTCTCCATTTTTTCCTGATACTATAAAATAATTTTTCAATAAAGATGGTAAAATACTATATACACCTTCAAATGATTGAAATGAGGTTAAAACATTTCCATTTTCGATATTTAAAATTGATATTTTCCCATTATATTGTGCTGCTACTAAATATTTATCATTTTTTAATAATAAAATATCTGTTATAGAATTATCAAATTTTATATTCCAAATTGTTTTTCCGTTAAATTTATCAATTTTTGAAATTTTTCCATTTTTCATAGAAATATATATTGCTCTATCATTCACACTTACTCTCGTTATCTCATCATTCATATCAATCAATAATTTACTTTCAACCCCTGTAATTGTATATAATTTTCCGTTTTCGAGAGCTACATATAATACCTTATTTTTTGATATTAAATATGTAATTTTACTTTTAAAATCAAACATATAATCAATTTTTTTAGTAATTAAATTATAAACATTCAATATCCCCTTTTCATCTCCTGAATACAGTAATTGACTTTCATCATCAAACGATAATGCTGTAACCTTTGAATCATGGTTATAATTACCAAAACCTTCATTATTTACTGCAGAAACTATCATCACCATTTTGTCATTTCCATAAGCTAATAAATTATATTTACTCAAAGCCAGAGATTTATTTATTACATTTGTTTTCAATTCCCAATTTTTCATTGGAGTACTTACAATACTTTCTTTTTCTTTATTAGAATTAACTAATATAATATCTATTTTACCAATATTTTCTGGATTTAAAGATATTTTTCTATTCTCACGTTCATAATTTCCATATAAAACCTCGTCTTTGGAAACGATAAGCATTATTTTTTCATCAGGTATTTTAGCATATGTTAAAATGGAACTTTTTGATATTTTATGTTCTCCAAATATACTTGTAACATTTAAGTTTTCTTCGTCACTACCAGTAATATCCCCAAAAAATTTCATTCCATTTTTTAATATAAAATATGTATATTTAGTAGTCGGAGTCTTCATACCACCAGAAAAGCCAAAAATTGATGAATTAAACAAACTTAATGTACCATACCCTAAATCAAAGAAATAATAGTCATTAACCTTTTTCAAAAAATTTACATATTTAAATTCATAACCATTATATAATTTTAGAATATATGGTTCTTTAAAATCATACTTTGGATATGAAATGCTTTTTATTACACTCAAATCCAATACACCCTGCCCCAAAATAGGTATATTTAAAAACAATTGATTTTCTTTTGCTTCAAAAATATTACCTTTTATTTCTGTATAATCATCACCTAATGTTATATCAAAATTTTGAGGTTGTTTTTCTCTAAACCATTTTATATCTGGAACTTCAGAATTGGCAAAATTAACAAACTTCAATTTAGAAACATCATTTAATATAAATTCACCTATATTCATCTGAATGTTTGCAGTTGTTGATGCATATGATGTCAGCTTACCAGAAAAGACTTTATCATCTATAATAACTCCATAATCAGCTGTGGTTTTTTCATCAAAAGATATATACAATACATTACTTTCCTGAACTGTATATATTTGATTAAAAAGTTTTACCTTGATATTTCCATCTTTTATTTCCAAAACTTCTACTTTAACAGTATTACCATCAACAGATTTCATTAACGCAGCAAATGAAAAAGAATAGAAAAAAATAATAAACAGTAAAGAAATTACGACTTTTTTCATAAACCTCCTCCTCTCATTTTTTATCTAAATATTTTTATATTACTTTTATTATATAATATCCTATTATTATAGAAAAAACCTGTAAAATTAATGCATTTTCAAGATAATTAAGCCTAACCAATATTGGTTTTGTCTTTATTCTTGAAAGAATTAATGCTGTTACAAATGCCGATATTGAAATACTCATATCTTTTAAACTAAAATGTAATGATAAAAAATTAAGTATTGGCAGAGTTGTAATTAAAAGACTAAAATAATAGAACTTTTTAGTTAATTTTAATGAGGCTATTAATTTAATTGAATAAGAAGCTGTTATAAATGCCGAAATATACAATAAAGTTTTAAGCCCTCCTTGCAATTCAATACCTTCTTTAATAAAAAATGTATGCGTTGGAAAAATCCCGGATAATCCGAAAACACTAAGCATTGCCAATATCTTATTTGTATTGTAACCTTTTATATTTTTTAATAAATATATATCTCTACATTTTGTTTTCTCATAAATTCGACCAATATTATAAAAAGCTAAAGCCTTATACAACATTTGTAATATAAAAAATAAAATAAATAATTCTTTTTTTACAGCAATAATTATTATTGCTAATCCCATTTGAGAAATTGTGGAATAGGCCAATATTCTTTTCGAATCATTTTCAAAAAAGGCCAAAATTCCACCCAATATTAATGATATAAAACCATACATAAGGAAAATTACTTTTGCTTCGTTATAAAATCCATCGTATAATGAAAAAGAATATAAAACATATGTTCCTATTGGAGCTATATATCCTGATAATACCGCCGAAATTTCAGAAGAAGCTTCAGAATGAGCTGTTGGAAGCCATGCTGATAAAAATAACATACCACTTTTTACCAATAAACCAGTAATAATAAAAGATACCGCTAACGGGTTAGGTTCTTTAGAAAATGCTATATGCAAATTTAAACTTCCAGTTTTCGCATAAATTAATCCTACTCCTAAAAGATAAAAGCTTAAACCAATATAGCTTAAAAACATGTATTTTAAACTTGCCCAAATTCTTTTTTCAGTCCTTCCAATTCCAATTAATAAAAATGAAGATATTGATATCAGCTCAAGATGAACATATGTATTAAAAAAATCCTCAGAAGTTAGAATTCCTATTAATGTTCCATTTATTATCAACCACAAAGCGGTAAAAATATTGTTATGTCTTCGTGCAGAACGCCAATAAATAATAAACATCATAATATTAAAAAAGAAGGCTACTACATACATTTCTTTTGGAAAATATATTTCTATTCCTTTTAATCGATTCCATCCACCTGGAAATATTCTTTCTTCTTTACCAAAAAAAGTTAAATATGTATTTAAGGTTAATAAAATTATATAAGTAATATATCCAATCTTCTTATGATGTTCTTTAAAAAGATAAGCTAAAATTCCCAAAGAAATAGGAAATATTATTAATAATATTGCCATTATTTTTCTAACTCCTCTTCAATTATATCTACATTATGAGTTTTGAAATTTTCTGCTAAAATCATTATATATACTAAAGATAGTGATATTGTTGCAAAGCCTATAACAATTACAGTTAACAAAAATGAGTGTATCAATGGATCAGCATTTTTAAGTATAATATTAGACATTATAATAGGAATATTTTCATCATATCCCAGAAAAATAAAGAATAATAGAACTCCCGATTGAAATATACTCAAAAAAAATAATTTCATTATTAAATCCTTTTTTATAATTATACCTAATAGTCCCAAAAACAAAACTATATAAGCATATATAAAATATATCCTCATTAAAGCAACCCCCTGTGCTTTATAAATTGATAAAGAATGGTCCATGAACCTCCAAAAACTTCAAAAGCTATAAACGAATTCAGCATAATGGCACTTCCACCACTAAAAATACTACCTGGTTGAAATTTTGGAAAAAAATTGATAAAATACTCTCCGAAAAATATTTTTCCTACTACTCCATACACTATTATAAATAAAGGCATTAAAACTTTGATTTCTTCTATTTTTGATTTTTCAAATATATCTTCTATATCTTCATATTTTTTTATAAGTGTCAAAGAAAGAACTCCAGTTCCAAGTATGATCCCAGAATTAAAACCACCACCTGGATATAAATGTCCTGTTAATGTATTATAAAACCCCAATAATAGAGTAATTGGAAACATCACTGGAGCAAATACCTTTAAAACAACAGATGGTTCAGAAAATTGCGTTTTAGCCGGTTGAAAAAATTT
This sequence comes from Marinitoga sp. 1154, assembly GCF_013363285.1. Taxonomy (NCBI): domain Bacteria; kingdom Thermotogati; phylum Thermotogota; class Thermotogae; order Petrotogales; family Petrotogaceae; genus Marinitoga; species Marinitoga sp. 1154. Next base: position 69,740 of record NZ_LBFB01000002.1, read on the forward strand.
CATAAAATAAGATATTCCAATTATTGTTACTGTAAAAACTAAAATTTCAAAAAAAGTATCATAAAATCTATAATCTAATACAATAGCAGATACCATGTTTAAAGATCCATTTTCTGATAAAATATTAATATTATAATTAGGATTTTTTACAAATTCTCTCGGCGTCTCTTCATATAAAATAAAAAAAAGAATTAATATTGCTATTAATGAAATTATTATTTTTTTCATCCTATATTCCTCCGGATTATAGTTTCATATTCTTTCGATTTTAAAAAGGTTTTTAAAAATCTGTTAAAATCATCTCTTAAAGCTTTATTATTTTTAGAAAAAATCAACACATATCCTGTACTTATAAATTCTTCCGTTTTCAAATAAGAATTGTTTCTAAAATATTCTTTCAAACGTAAATAATCTATAATTTTCTGCTTCTTTGTCCTGTTTAAAATAACACATTCAAACTCTTTATCTATTACACCATCATATTTAAATAATTTTGTTGGTAAATATTCTTTAGAACATAAAAATTTATCAAATCTTTTATTTTCAATTATTATCCCTCCAACAATAATATCAAATTCATCTTTATAAATATAATCATTAATCTTTTCCTTTTCTATTGGTATATAATCAATTTCAAAAAAAGAGTTTTCCGAAAAAATATCCAATAATTCTTTTTCAAAACCTTTTAATTTTTTACCCTGCTTTTCAAATAAATACGGTGTTTCAATATAACCAACTTTTATTTTTGATCTTGTTTTTACAGCAATAATATAAACGAAAATTATAAATGCCGATCCTATCGTCATTTGAACCGCTGCGACATCTGGTGCATTAAAAATAAAAAATATTCCTGATAATATTGTTCCAAAAGCTGCATATATTAAAATAGCATTAATATATTTTTTTACAAAAAACATCAGAATTGTTAATATTACTGTGGAAATCAAAAAAACACTTTCTATAATTTCACTCATTGTCTTTCACCCTTATTTTATTATATGCCGCACTATGAGCAATTGCATGTGATAAAACCGGCCCTATTAATAAAACCAATAATCCTATTATAATAAATCTGAATATCTCATTTTGCGTTTTTAATGCCAATCCAATTAAAACAGTAAATGTACCTACAGTATCAGCTATACCGCCAAATTGTATTCTGGTATATAAATCCTTTTGTGTTAACATACCTATACTTCCTAAAAATATCAAAATTCCGCCTAAAACAAGAAGAGCGTTAGCAAACATTATTTTCTCCTTCTTTCTAAAAAACGTGAAATAATGACAACACCCCACAAGTTTAATACTAAAAAAATTATAATAATATCTATCATAACAAAAAAACCTTTATTTATAGCATATATTAAAGAAATAATAGAAATTTTTGAAGACATAGATGCAAATGCCAAAACTCGGTCCCAGGCAGTAGGACCGAGAATTAATTTAACAATCATTAAAACCAGGGATACAATTACCAATAAATCCAATATTAAATATATCAAAATAATTCACCCTTCCAAACATCCTCATAAGAATGTGCCTCTACTGGGGTTTCATCAAATTTATGTATAACAAGTTGATTATTTTCTTCTAAAATAAACATAGTTCCTGGTGTCAATGTAATACAATTTGCTATTGCGGCTTTTTCTGAATCAGTCTTATTTTCAACATTAATCGGAACTAATCCACAATAACTTTTTTTGACTAAATATTTTAAAGATTTAAAGGTCATCTTATACATATCTAAAATTCTACCTATCGCAGAAATAAAAAGTTCAACAAAACCATAAATTTCAGATTTTAAAAAAAATTCTGAAATTTTTACTACTAAAATTGATATTATTATTCCTAAAAAAATTGTCATATCATTTAATACTCCTATAAAACCTAACCATAGAAACATAATAAATAAGTATATCATTTATAACTCTCCATCAAAATTTTTATAGTTTCTATAACTTCTTTTTCCAATTTTTCAAGGTCATGTGTTTCTTTACTAAATCCTGCAGCTCTTGGATGACCTCCACCGCCAAAATGCACCGCCACTTTTGAAACATCAAACCAATTTTTCGACCTCATACTTACGTGATAAACATTCTTTTCTGCTTCTAAAAATGTAATGGCAACTTCAACGCCTTTAATCGCTCTTAATTCCCCAACAAATGAAGGAGCATCCTTAGGTAAAATATTGTATTTACTTAACATATCAAGAGTAATATGAGAATACACAATTGTATTATCTTTTTCTAATTTCATAACGTCAAGAAAATCTTTATATAATTTTAAATTTTCCAATGGTTTATTTTCTAAAATCATATTGCTTATTAACCCAATATCTCCACCTTTTCCAACAAGCCAGGCAACATCTTCAAACACTGCTGCATCAGTATTGGAATATCTAAAAAAGCCAGTATCAGTTGCAATTCCTAAAAGATTAACTGTAGATATATCCTTATCATATTCAATTTCTAACATCTTATTTAACCTTAAAATCATTTGAGCAGTTGCTCCATAAGTATCGACCCAATTTATATTTCCAAAATATGTATTAGTTGCATGATGGTCTATAACTATACTCCTAGCATATTTAAAATGCTCATACACCCTGCCAATTCTATCCGGTGATGAAGCATCAACAGAAATTATTAATTCAGCTGGAAATTTATTAATACAATCATATGATTTTATTTTATCTTTTACAAAGGGAAACTCTTCAAGATAACCTGGAATATTGTCATCAATTACTGCTCGAACATTTTTATTTAACTTTTCCAATCCCATAGTTAAAGACAAAACAGAACTTATATCGTCTCCATCTGGCATAATATGACCAACAACTATAATATTTTTCACTTTATTTATTTCACCTATTATAGCTTCTATTGTTCTAATCATTCTATCACCTCAAAATGTTTTTATTGCTATTTTTACAACTTTTGCAAATTTATGTTTTATTCTTTCAGCAACCTCCATTACCTCTTTGTGATTAAGTGGCTGAGGCAATATACCTGCAGCCATATTAGTTACTGCTGAAAAGGCTACAGCTCTTATACCGCAATGATTAGCGGCTATTATTTCTGGCATTGTTGACATACCAACTAAATCTCCTTCAAATTTTTCCAGCATTTTAATTTCCGCAGGTGTTTCATACGAAGGCCCTAACATCCAACAATACGTACCTTCTTCAATCTTTATCCTCTTTTCCTCCGCTTTATACTTAATTTTCTTTAACCATTTTTTATCTATTGGTGATACCATTGAAGGAAATCTCGGACCAAATTCTTCAATATTTGGACCAATTAATGGATTTTTCATCGCAAAGTTAATAAAATCAACATTTGCAACTATATCTCCTGGATTTAATGTTCTATTTACTCCACCAGCTGCATTTGTTAAAATCAAACCATCTACTCCCAACTCTTTAAAAACATAAATTGGAAATATTAATTTCTTTAAACTATGTCCCTCATATGCATGAAATCTCCCTTTTAAAGCAACAACTGGTTTCCCTTCCAACATACCAATAACCATTTGTCCGGCATGTCCAATAACAGTGGATTGTGGAAAATACGGAATATTTTTGTAATCAATAACAATCGGATCTTCTATCTCATCCGCTATATATCCAAGACCAGACCCTAAAATAAGACCTAATAACGGTTTAATATCCGTTTTAGAATTAATATATTCTGCCGCCTCTTTAATTTTAGCATACATTTAAATTCCTCCTTTATACATTTCTCTTTACTTAGATTTTATCACAAAATTATCTTAAATTTACTATTTTAAAAATTATCTGATATAATTAATACATGAAAAAGATTTCGAGGAGGTGAAAAACATGATAAAAGAGAAAAAAATAATAGAATTTATAAATGAATTAGATTCCAAAACTCCAACTCCAGGCGGTGGCGCTTTAGCCGCAGTATGTGGTGCTTTATCTTCTTCACTTGGAGGAATGGTTTCAAGATATTCCATTAAGAAAAAAGGTTTAGAAGATTATGAAAAAATTATTGAAGAAGCATTAGAAAATTTCCTTATATGCAAAGAAAGGCTATTAGAATTGGCAGATGAAGATGTAAAAGCATATCAAAATTTTAAAAATGCTGCCAAAAGCAAAAATAAAGATGACATAGCAAATGCAACTAAACATAGTATAGAAACTGCGTATAATATTGCAAAATGCGCATATACAATACTTAACAATGCATATAATATTGCAAAATATGGAAATCAAAATTTATTATCGGATGCTATTATAACTGGATATTATGCATGGGCTACTATGCAATCTGGATTAACATTAGTAAAAGATAATTTAAATTATTTAGAAGACGATGAATACAAAAAAACATTTATTGAAGAAATTAAAGAATTTATAGTTGAAACAGATAATTTAATAAGCAAAATAAGAAGTTTAAGTGATGAAAAAAATCATAATTACAGGAGGATATTTAATGTTTGAAGATAGCCCTTTAAAATATGAACTATTGCATAAAGATAAAAATTCAAATGCTAGAAGAGGAAGAATATATACAAAAAATGGAATAATTGAAACACCAGTTTTTATGCCAGTAGGAACTAATGGAACAGTTAAAACATTAAAGAATTCTGATTTGAAAGATATAGAAGCAGAAATTATTCTTGGAAATGCCTTTCATTTATTTTTAAGACCAGGATTAGATGTTATAAGAAATGTTGGAGGCTTTCATAATTTCATGAATTGGGATAGACCAATATTAACTGATAGTGGGGGATTTCAGGTTTTTTCTTTAAAAGACAGAAAAATTTCTGATGATGGGGTTTTATTCAGATCTCCACTTGATGGTTCAAAGATAATGATGACACCAGAACTTTCAATGGAAATTCAAATGATAATTGGTTCAAATATTGCTATGGCATTTGATGAGTGTGTTGAAGCTGGAGCAGAAAAAAAATACGTCGAAGAATCTGTCGAAAGAACTTATCAATGGGCAAAACGCTCATTTCAAGCTCACACCAAAAAAGATCAAGCATTATTCGGAATTGTCCAAGGAGGATTTCATGAAGATTTAAGAGAGAAAAGTATAAAACAAATTACCTCAATTGATTTTGATGGATTCGCATTAGGCGGATTATCTGTAGGAGAACATTATTCTGAAACAGAAAGGATTTTAAAACATTCTGGTCCAAAATTACCAGAAAATAAACCGAGATATATAATGGGAATTGGAACACCTTTAATAATTTTAATGTCTGTTGAAAATGGAATGGATATGTTCGATTGTGTATTGCCAACAAGAATGGGAAGACATGGAACTGCAATGACTTGGGAAGGAAAAGTGAACTTAAAAGCTGGAAAATGGAAATTTTCAACAGATCCAATTGATAATAAGTGTGATTGTTATGCTTGTCAAAATCACACACGAGGATATATTCATCATCTAATTAGAAAGGACGAAATATTAGGAAAGATTTTATTGAGTATACATAACTTGAGATTTTTAATTAATTTCGTGAAAGAGGTAAGAAAAGCCATAGAAGAGGATAGGTTTATACAATTTAAAGAGGAATTTTTATCAAATCCAAACAATATTTATTAAACGCGAAGTCCTTATAGGACTTCGTAATTAAACTTTTTTGTTTATTAAATTTTTAAATTTGAGAAATTATTTGATTATAAAAAATTTGCATATAGGTTATATTTCTTCACTCTTTTTGTAGGAAATTTTTTTATATGAAATTATATAGAAAGAAGGATAGATATGAAATTTGCTATCGTTATAAATACTTATATAAGAGTAAATGAAAATCTTGTAGATAACTTTGATCATCCAACACCATTAAATGAATTTGAACAAAAAAACACATTGTATAAAACAATAAAAAGCATTAATAATTTAAATATGGATGAAAATGATGAATTAAATGTTTATATTTTTTCAATAGCAGCACATGAAAATACTTCTCACGATGATGAAATCAAAGAAAAAACAGAAAAAATATTAAAAAAATTGAAATTCAAATATTATTTATATACAAATACAGACATAAAAAAGTACAGAGAAAAATACAACTCAAATTTCTTTTCAACAAAAGGATATTCTGAAATAAGGAATCTTGGTTTTATATTCCCTACTATGAATAATGAAGATATTATTATACAAATAGATGATGATGAATTATTAAGAAAAAATTATATTCTAAAAGCTAAAGAAATTTTGACAAAAAATCCTGATAAATATTTAATAACTGCTCCCTATGAAAAAAATGGAACAATAAGAATTTTAGGAAAAGATATTTTAAAAAATTGGAGAAAAAATGAATCTATGGATAAAGATATTATTAGATTATCTAAAACTAATCATTTAAAAGAAGCTATATTTGGTTTTGGTGGTAATATGATAATACGAAAAGAATTTGCTCAAAAAATGTTTTACCCTTTAGAAATACCTCGTGGAGAAGATTTTGCATTATTATTAGCATCACGATTAATATATGAAAATGGAAATGAGTATGCAGGAATAAAGTCAAAAGATCCTATATTTAAAACATATTATAGCCCGGAAAAGGATATTACTATTATTCATGAACCACCATATGTTCCAAGTAAAAATTTTATTTTTTATGTTGAAAAAAATTTAAAAAGATTTATTTTAGAGTGGTTGATGATTAAGGGGCAGAATAAACTTAAATTTGAGGATTTGAAAAAATATTCGATATACTTATATGAAATGATAGGGTACGAAGATTTTAAGTCGAAAGTTAAAGAAATACTTTCGGAGTTAAAGTCTAAATATGACGTTACAATATTAGAAAAAGAAATTTTTGATTATTTTGACGAACATTCTAAAATAAATAGATTCGAAGAGTATAAGAAAAAACAAAAAGAGTATATTGATTTATTACGCATACTATGAACCATTTTAAACCCTATTTAAAACAGTCTCTTGCAAAAAGCAAGAGACTGTTTTTGTTTATTCTATTATTCTTTTCCATTCTGAATCATCATCAAAAATTATTTCCCAGATTTTTCCTTTAACAAATCTAAGTAACTCTGCATCTTGAATTTCAATATCAACATTATAAAAATCAAAAGACTTTATTTCAATATTTTTTTCTTCATATTTTAAATAACTTTTTCTATTAATTCTTATTGCTTTTCCTGAATAATCAATACCCCAATAACGTATTTTAAATTCTCTAATAGTTTTACTCGAAACATTTCTTAAAACAAAGTGTATGTACTTTTTTTCTTCTGTTTTAACAACCTTTGCACCTATAATCCTTAATGGTTCTTCTTCATTATCAAAAACCACTAAAGTTGCTATCTTGCTTTCACCTAAAATATTTCTATCAATATTCTTAGCAACGACTTTTAAGTAATATATATATCCTTTTTTTTCTCCGGAAATCAATACGTCCTTATATTCTGTAATAAAAGTCATATCTGTTTGTATTTCTTCATTTTTAAATTCTAAATAATATAAAATTGATCCATCATAAGAAATATCAAAATTCCATCCTATCTTATGTTCGATATAATATGTATTAAAATTTTTAAAACTTATATTTTGAGAAAACGTTAATACAACAAAAAACAATACAAAAAAATTAAAAAATATTTTTTTCATATTATCACCTCCATTATTATTATACTCTTTTTATAAAAAAATAAAAAAAGAAGCATCATGCTTCTTTTAATCCTACATATGTTATTATAGAATTTAAAAATAATACAATAAAAGATATTAAAAAAACAATTTCATACGAAAATTTATAAGCTATATAACCTGCAAGGATTGGCGTAAATATTTTTGAAAACAACTGAATACCATTGAAAAATCCCTCATATCTCCCAAAATTAATAGGTGCATATTCCTGTTTTAATGGTTCTTTAGATGAAATCCATAATATAAACCCTATTCCCAAAAAAACATGTGATATATAAAAAAACATCCAACCTTTAAATAATAATAGCAAATAAAATAAAGACATTATAAATGTACCAAAAATTAACGTATTTTCTACATTATACTTTATATACTTTTTCCATATAAACGAAGATACAACAGTCGCTGAAAAAACAACTTCATATATTAACATTATTTTTGCATCACCATTCAGGTTCTCTTTCACATAATATGATATTATTAAATAACTCCCAAAACCAAAATTAGCAAAAAATATTATCTGATTTAACAAAACCGTGATATACTTTCTTAAATTTGGTTTGTGTATATGAACATGTTCTTTGTGTAAATCACTCCCGCTTTTAACATAAGGTAATAATTTCAAAATAGATATTGCATATATTATATTTAAAATAGACACTGTTAAAAACACACTTTTATAAAATATTATAGAAGTCTCATCTGGTTTCATAAAAAGTATTAATGGTATAAATAAAATTACTTTTATTCCTTCAGAAATTAATGGTAACAAAAAATAAAAAGTATTTCTTTTATCCGGTGGAATAATAGCTCTTTCATACATGCTCACAAGTGGCCAAAAAATATCTATACTTCCTATTATAATCTGAGCTATTAAATATGTATAGGGGTTATATGCAAAAGATAACAATGCACTTCCAATGGCAAATAATAGTCTTCCAAAAGCTAATCCATAATTTGGAGATTTCTTCTCAAAATAATGCCCTAATATAAAAGTTAATATAGCTTGAACTCCATACACTATAGAAAATATTAAACTAGTTTCATATATATTTAATCCAATTTTATTAGCAAACATGGGAGAAATCAATATTATAATAAAGGAAAATGCTGGAATCGAATTAAAAATTAAATATCTTTTTAAACTTTTTTCCACATCAACACCTCACAATTTGAATTTATTTAGCTTTACGAATTATTATATATTATTTTTTAAAAAAAATCAATAAATTCAATTGTATTTCTCATTATTTATGATATAATTTAATTGGTGAACAATTAACATAATAAATAAAATTTTTGAAGGAGGGGATTTTATGGATAACAACATTGTATTATGGACTGGAGTGGGATTAGGAGTATTAGCTTTACTACTTGGAGGTATTTTTTTATATCACACTTTAACATATCCTTTTAAACCGCTTGATATTGATGGCGTAAAAATTGCAGAAATTCCTAAAGAGGCCGTTATTGAATTTAAAAAAGCTGGTAAAGGACCTGAATTAAAACAACTTAAAAAAGAAGGATTTCTTTTATATTTTGATGGAATTTCAGAAGGCGCCCCAGGTATGGGATCAGTCATGTATAATCAAGCAGAACAGGATGCGAGAGAACAATTAGCAAGATATTTAAATTCAGTAGTTACAAATTTCCAACAAAGAGCTCAAGGAGTTTTACAGAGTTCATCCCAGGGTACAGATAAAGATAAAGTTGTTGCAGTTACTAATAGCGTATTTAAAAATGTAAGTTCTAATTTTGCAAAAACTATTCAAACTGGTGCCGAAGTTGTTGCAAAATACTATGTGATGAAAGCAGGAAGAATAGAATATCATTCCGTGTTAATATATAATCCAAAAACCGCATTTTCATTATTACAACAGCAATCTTATTTAATCGAACAATTGGGAGAACAGGGAAAAGAATTTTATGAAAATCTAAATAAAGTTTTAGAAGAAGCATTTAAAAACACACCTGTAAAGTAATTAAAAAAACACCCTTGAAGGGTGTTTTTTTTAGTTTTTTTAAAATTTTTTTAATTAATTATTGCTAATAAAATTTAATTATTTGTCATAACCAACAAATATAAAATATGGTGATTTGGATTTTATTATTTTTTTGTTATAATATTTATGTAATCGATTACATACGAGGTGATAATATGAACATAAAAGACATAGCTTCTTTGGCTGGAGTTTCTGTAGCAACAGTTTCAAGAGTAATAAATAATTCTCAAAAAGTTAGAGAAGAAACAAAAATGAAGGTACTAAAAGTTATAAAAAAATATGGTTATGAACCAGATTACAGTGCAAAATCATTAAGAAAAAGATCATCAAATTTATTTGGCATATTAATGTTGAGAACAGAAATGCCAAAAAATGATTCATATACTAATCCTTTTTTAAATGGTATTTTAGAGTATTTTTTTCATAATAGTTTAAAATTAATTGTTGATTCTCATTCTGATAAACATTGTATTGATCAGTATAAAAAATTAATTAGAAGCAATTTAGTAGGTGGTTTTTTTATAACAGATTTAGAAGATGATGATGAAAGAGTTGAGTTTTTTAATTCAATTAAATTTCCTTTCGTTGTAATAGGACGCAACAATAAAAATAATTTTCATTTTGTTGATCCAGATAATGAATTAGGTGGATACTTAGGAATTAAACATTTAAAAGAAGTTGGATGCAAAAATATCTTATACATTAGCGGTAACTTAGGGCCAGCCGTAACTTATCAACGTTTAAACGGAGTATTAAAAGCGAAAAAAGACTTTGATGTGAATATCGATATAATATACGGTGATTTCAGCAGAAAATCTGGTTATGAAATAATAAAAAAAGCAAATTTTAAAAATTTTGATGGTATCTTTTGTGGTTCTGATTTAATGGCTTATGGTGTATATGATTATATGAATGAAAAAAAATATTATTTACCTTTAATCGGATTTGATGACTTACCATCATCAAAAATATTAAAAATTACTTCTATTAATCAAAATATATATAAAGTAGGATATAACGCAGCAAAAATGCTTCATGATTTATCTTTAAGAAAAGAAGTGAAAAGTATTATTATTCCTGTTGAAATATCAAAAAGGGAAAGTACACTAAGGTTCTTAAAATGAACTTTAGTTTATAAAAAAATGTAATCGATTTCATTACTTTAAAAGGAGGGTTTTTCATGAAAAAGGTATTATCTTTATTATTGGTATTTTTCATTGTATCATCGTTATTTGCAGTAACAACTATTAAAATTTCAGGATGGCCTGGAAATCCTGATGAAGAAGCAGCTATTAAGGCGGGGGTTAAAGAATTCAATTCAACACATAGCAATATCCAGGTAGTTTGGGAACCAATTCCTGGAAATTATTTGGAAACTTTAAAGACACGTTTATCTGCCGGAACTGCTCCTGATATTTTTTATGTTGATGTTTACTTTTTTCAAGAATTTGCTTCCAAAAACGTTTTATTACCGTTAGACTTATATATAAAAAAAGACAAGTTTGATTTAAATGATTATTTCTCTACATTAGTTGATGCATTTAAATTCAATAACAGAATTTATGGTATTGCAAAAGATTTCTCAACTTTAGCTCTATACTTTAACAAAGAAATTTTTGATAAATATGGGGTATCATATCCTACTAATAATGATACATGGTTTGATTTATTGGATAAAGCTTTACAGTTAAAAAGAAAAGGTTTTAAAACACCTTTAGTTTTAGCTGCAGATTTTAACAGAGTTATTCCTTTTATTTTAGGGGCTAATGGTAGATTGGTAGACGAAAATTTAAATACTACTCTAAATGAACCTTCTTCCAGATTTGGAATCAAGTTTTATATTGACCTTGTAACAAAGTACGGTGTTGCTTTTGAGCCACAAGCTGTTGGAGCAGGTTGGATTGGAGAAGCATTGGGAAAAGAAAAAGTTGCTATGGGAATGTCGGGACCATGGACATTGGGATTCTTAAAGGGATCTTACCCTGATGTATATAAAAAAATGGGTATTGTTGAAATGCCTTCATTAATAAAAAAATCAACTATGGTTTATACAGTTTCATGGTCTATAAATAAAGAATCAAAACATAAAAAAGAAGCATGGGAAGTACTAAAATTTCTGGTTACAAGAGGTCAAGAAATTTTTGTTGAAAAAGCTGGTGTTCTTGCATCCAGAAAAGATTTAGCTTCTAAAGATACAGACCCTATGAAAATACCTTTTTATAAAGGTGCAGAATATGCTCATCCATGGAGTGTTCCAACACCTACAGGGATTTTTTCTGTTGCTAATGATCAAATTAATTCTAGATTAAAAGATTTATTCTACAATAAAATAACATTAGATGAGACTCTAAATCAGATTAAAAAGAATTATCCTCAATGGATTAGTGGTCAATGATTTAAAGGGGGATATCCCCCTTTAAATTTAAAGGATGGTGATATTTATTATGAAAGTTCAATGGAAAACAAAAGAAGCTTTAATCGGGTATTTATTTGCTTCGCCTATTATTCTATCAATAATAATTTTTACAATATATCCGATATTTGCAGCATTTTATTATAGCTTTACTGATTACAATCCATTAAATGCAAGAAATTTGGAAGTTTTATTTAATCCCCAGGAAACTTTAGAATTTCATTTAGGAATGTTTCAAAATGAGATAAAAAATATTAATGAAATTAAAAATAATTTTGATTTGATGACATATATAAAATCTGACGTTGGAATAAATTTGGATGAAAAAAAAGAAGAAATAATAAAAAAATATTTTAATACTAATAAGTTATTAAATGACTTTATTTCTGGTAAGTTAAATAAAGAAATGAAAATTTCTCAATTCATGTCTATTTATCTGGATAAAGGTGCATCTTCGTTTAAAAAATATATTCCAAATTTTTTGGGTTTTGAAAATTTTAAACGTATGTTCAAAGACCAATATTTTAAAATATCTTTATTTAATGCTTTTTTTTATTCTATTATAGTTGTTCCAGTTCAAACATTATTAGCAATAGTTTTAGCCGTAGCAGCAAATTCTAAAATAAAAGGTGTAAAATTTTTCAAAGCAACATTTTTCATACCATCAATTACTTCTTCAGCTGCGATATCAATGATTTTCTGGATGTTATATTCGCGTCCGGGAATTTTAAATAGATTTTTGTCTTTATTCGGATTTCAGCCTATTGCATGGTTGGAAAATCCAAATACAGCATTACCAGCTATTATGGTTATGAATATCTGGACCACTGCAGGTTATTTTATGATTACTTTTTTAGCTGGTTTACAGGATATCCCTGTCTCAATATATGAGGCCGCAAGAATTGACGGCGCTTCCTCATCTAAAATTTTTTGGAAAATAACTATTCCCATGTTGCGCCCACAAATATTATTTGTAATGATAATGGGAACAATTGGAACGATGCAAGTTTTTGATCAAATCTATTTTTTGATAAAAAACATGAGAAATATAACTATATCTTATTATATTTATAAAAATGCATTTGAATATGGAAATATGGGTTATGCTTCTGCATTGGCATTAATATTATTTTCAATTATTTTAACAATAACTTTCTTACAGAGAAAGTTCATTCGAGAAGAATATTGAGGTGAAATTATGAGTTATAAATATGCAAAAATTATCTCCTACACTGTATTAATAATATACGCTTTAATTTCTTTATTTCCTTTTTTTTGGGCATTTTTAATTTCTATAACCCCTTTAAACGGAATAAATCCAGATACCGGTGAAAGATTTGGTATTGATATTATGCAATGGCCTCCAAAAATAAATCTTTTTAAAATTCCGCCTCAAGTATTCGGAACTAATGCTACATTTGAAAATTATAAAAAAATTTTTGAAGTAGTCCCTTTATATAGTCGATGGATATTAAATACTATTTTTTACGCTGTTGCTTTGACATTTGGTCACTTAATTTTAGATACTCTTGGAGGATATGCTTTTGCGCGTTTAAAATTTCCACTAAAAAATTTCTGGTTTTCTTTATTTCTGGCAACAATGATGGTGCCCTTTCAGGTTGTAATGATTCCTCAATATAATTTAATGGTTAAATTTGGCCTGGTAAACACCTATACAGGTTTAATATTACCTAAATTAACAGGTGTATTTGGATTATTTTTAATGAGGCAATTTTTTTTAAATTTTCCAAGAGAATTAGAAGAAGCTGCAAGAATTGATGGAGCAGGAATTATTAAAACATTTTTTACTATAGTATTGCCAAATGCCAAACCTGCTATGACTGCACTTGCAATTTATACTTTTTTAGGCGCCTGGAACGATTTTATGTGGCCACTAATAATTACCTCTGATAAAACGATGTATACATTAACTATGGGATTAAACTTTTTCAAAACATCTTATTATACTTTTTGGCAATATATGATGGCAGCATCTATTTTAATGACAATACCTATGATAATTATCTTTTTATCTTTCCAAAATCAATTTGTAGAATCAGGAAAAGCAGCTGCAATAAAAGGTTAGGAGGAATAATATGTTAGAAGCTGTTATCTTTGATATGGATGGTGTAATTACAGATACAGTTACTTTACATTACAAAGCATGGGAAAAAATGTTTAAAAATCATGGATATGAATTCAACTTTAATATTTACAAAGAAAAGGTCGATGGAAAACCGAGAATAAAAGGTATAGCATCAATTGCATCAAATGAAAATGATGAAGTTTTAAATAGTATGGCCGAAGAAAAACAAAAATATTTTTTAAATCTCATTGAAAATCATCCGCCAAAAATATTTGATGATGCTTTATATTTAATAAACTTATTAAAGAAAAATTCTATAAAAATCGCCGTTGCCTCTTCAAGTAAAAATACAAAAAAAATTTTACAGTCATTAAATATTTATAATTTATTTGATGATGTTATAACAGGATATGATTTTAAACACGGAAAACCTGATCCGGAAATTTTTTTAATAGCTTCTAAAAGATTAAATACTAAATTTCAAAATTGCATAGTAATTGAAGATGCTATTGAAGGAATAAATGCTGGAATAAATGCTGGAATGGTTACTATTGGAATAGCCCGACATGGGAATGAAATAGAATTGTCACATGCAAATCTAGTTGTAAAATCATTAAATGAATTAAATATTGAAAAACTAAATATTTTATTACAGGAGGCAAAAATATGATTTTATCTGAAAAAAAATGGCTACTTGAAGAAAATATTTTTGAAATTTCTCCTGTAAAAGAAACTATTTTTACACTGTCTAATGGTTACTTGGGTGTTAGAGGCACTTACGAAGATCTATTTTATAATGAAACTCCTGGAACTTATGTTGCAGGTATTTTTGATAAATCAGAAGCATCTGTCAAGGAATTAGTTAATTTCCCTTATTTCTGGGGATTAAGACTTTATATAAAATATGAATATTTAAATCCATTTGAGTGCAATATATTAGAATTTAAAAGGATACTGGATATGAAACAAGGAATTTTATACAAAAAAATGAGATTAAAAGATAAAAAAGGAAGAATAATGAAAATTGAAGGTTACAGATTTTTAAGTATGGATAAAAAAAATTTAGCTTTAATGACTTATACTATAACTTCAGAAAATTTTAGCGACAGAATAACAATAGAAACATTTATCGATGGTAGAACTTATAATTCAACAAAACACCCTAAAGACCGCGTGAAGCACTACTATCTAAACAATCATATCTTATCAGAGGATTATATATATGTAGAAGCATGGACAAAAGACGAAAAAAATAAAATTGGAATATTATCAACCATAGAAACAAAAAGCACTTTTACAAAAACTTCAAGAAATTTCATCGACTTTATTTCTCAATCTATTGATATTGACTTAAAAGTTGGTGAAAGTCATACTATAAACATTTATACAAGCATTTTGGACTCCAAAAGACATAATGATTTATTTAATAAAAATATTAAAGAAATTAATAAAGCAAAAAAAATTGGTTTTGAAAATCTACTTAAAAATCATTATGAAAAATTTAAAGAATTATGGAAAATTGCTGATATAAAAATTGTTGGTGATGAAAAGGCTGATAAATCCTTACGATACAATATTTTTTCGTTACTTTCTCTCGCAAATCCTGAAGATGAATTGGTTAGTATTGGAGCTAAAGGATTGCACGGTGAAGGGTATAAAGGTCATGTTTTTTGGGACACTGAAATATACATGCTCCCATTTTATATATATGAATATCCAAAAGCAGCCAAATCATTTTTAATGTATAGATATCACACTCTTGATAAAGCAAGAGAAAATGCCTTGAAAAATGGATATAGAGGTGCCCAATATCCATGGGAATCTGCTGATAACGGACAGGAAGAGACTCCAAAATGGGGTGAGGATTATTATGGGAACAAAGTGCGAATATGGACTGGTGATATAGAATATCATATAACAGCTGACATTGCTTACGCAATAAGAGAATATCTTAGAGCTACTGATGATTGGGAATTTTTTGTAAATTATGGTGCAGAAATTTTTTTTGAGACAGCAAGATTTTGGGCTTCAAGAGCTGAATATAATAATGAAAAAGATAGATATGAAATTAATAATGTTATTGGGCCAGATGAATTTCACGAACATGTTAATAATAATTTTTACACGAATTATTTGGCTAAATGGAATATAGAAAAAGCTTTTGAATATTTAAATATACTAAAACAAAAATTTCCAGAAAATTATTTAAAAATAATAAAAAAAATAAATTTGACAAACAGTGAGTTAAGAATATGGAAAGATGTAGCTGAAAAATTATATATTCCATGGAATAAATCTTCTCACTTAATTGAACAATTCGAAAATTATTTTAAACTTGAAGATTTCACAATTAGTAAATACAATGAGAAAAATATGCCAGAATGGCCTGAAGGTATCGATTTATCTAATTTAAATAAATACCAGTTAATTAAGCAAGCTGATGTTCTAATGCTAATGCATTTGTTACCAGAAGATTTTGATTTTGAAACAAAAAAGGTAAATTTTGAATATTATGAAAAAAGAACCATGCATAAATCCTCTTTAAGCCCCAGTATGTATGCAATAATGGGATTGGCAATAGGTAATCACTCTAAAGCCTATGAATATTTTATGAGAACAGCTTTAGTCGATTTGGAAAATAATCAAGGAAATACAGCCTTTGGATTACATGCTGCAAGCGCTGGTGGAACCTGGCAATCTATAATTTATGGGTTTGGTGGAATGTATATTGATAATAAGGAACAAATTACTTTTAATCCCTGGATACCTGAACATTGGAAAAGTCTAGAATTTAACATTATTTATAAAAACAAATTATTAAATATTAAAATCACCCAAAATTCATTTGATATAAAAGAACTGCCCTCCCTTACTGCAACATTAAACAACCTCACATGAGGTTGTTTTTTTCATAATTATATGATATAATCCATAAGAAGTGAATATTCTCCGGGGCAGGGTGAAATTCCCGACCGGCGGTGAAAGCCCGCGAGCCTTAATAAATGCTATTAAGGTTGATCTGGTGAAATTCCAGAGCCGACAGTTAAAGTCTGGATGGGAGGAGAACAAAGGCATATACTTAGATTTATTATTTGTATATTACAGTGATATCTCTATTGATATATATGCCAATAGTAATAAAAAATCATGCCCTGGAGAAATCCAGGGCAATTTTGTTATTGGGAGGAGAATTTATGGATAAAAAAAATATAATTAAAACTTTCGAATCAAGCAAACCAATAATTATTTGGGATGAAAAAAAAGAAATAGAAGCTGACTTTATTTTTCCAGCAGAATTAGCAAATAGCGATATTATTAATTTCATGGTATCTCAAGGAAAGGGATTATTATGCTTAGCAGCTGAAGAAATTTATCTTATCCAAAAAGGTTTTTTTAAACTTCCATCTAACAATATGGATGCATTAAATACAAATTATTTCATAACTATTGATCATAAAAAAAATGTAACAGGAATTTCTTCATATGAGCGTGCAAAGACTATAAAATCTATTACAGAAAACACTACTATAAATGACTATAAATATCCTGGTCATGTTCAACTTTTAGGAAGCATCGGTATTAATAAAAGAAAAGGACATACTGAAAGTTCCGTTGAATTAATGAAACTATTAGGATTTAAACCTTTCGCAGCTTTAATCGAAATTTTAGATGAAAATGGAAACTCCCATAACTTTAATTACATAAAATCATTATCTAAAAAATTCAAAATACCTATAATTTCTGTAGAAGATATAGTTATTGAAACAGTAAAAAACAACTTATATGTTAAACCTATTACAGAAGCCAAACTACCTACAAAATTTGGAAACTTTAAAATTATTGGTTTTGAAAATAATTTTGATAAAAAAGAACATTTTGCAATATATAAAGGCAATTTAAATAATAACCCTTTATTAGTTAGAATTCATTCAGAATGTGTAACTGGCGACGTATTAAATTCAAAAAAATGCGATTGTGGTAGCCAATTACATTTAGCCATGCAAAAAATAAATAATATAGGTAGTGGATTAATAATATATTTAAGACAGGAAGGAAGAGATATTGGTATTACTAATAAAATAAAAGCATATAAATTACAAGATAATGGTTTGGATACAGTAGAAGCTAATTTAAAAATTGGAATGCCAGCCGATAATAGAGATTATGCTATAGCTGCTCAAATATTAAAATCATTAAATATTAAAAATATTATTTTAATGACAAATAATCCAGATAAAGTTAAACAATTAAAAAAATACGGAATTAATGTAAAAAATATGGATACGCATATTGGAGAAATTACTCCAGAAAACAAGTTTTACTTAAAAATTAAAAAGTTAAAAATGAATCATAAAATTAAAATAAAGGAGGAAATATAAATGAAGGTTATAGAAGGAATCTTTGATGGAAAGAATTTGAAATTTGGCATTGTAGTTTCAAGATTCAATTCATTTTTCTCTGAAAAATTATTAGATGGATCTCTGGACGCTTTAAAAAGGCATAATGTAGAAGAAAATAATATCGATATTTTTAAAGTTCCAGGTACTTTTGAAATTCCTTTTGTAGTAAAAAAATTAATAAAAAAGAATTACGATGCAATTATAGCTTTAGGTGTGGTAATTAGAGGTGAAACATATCATTTTGAAGTTGTATCTAATGAAGTTTCAAAAGGAATTGCTCAATTGAATTTGATGTCTGATGTACCAATTACTTTTGGAATAGTAACCTCAGAAACGCTTGAACAAAGCATAGATAGATCAGGTGCTAAAGCAGGAAATAAGGGATTTGAAGCTGCAATGGCAGCATTAGAAATGGCTAATCTGAATAAAATCTTGAAAGAGTGATTTTATGAATCATGAATATTTTATGAAATTAGCAATAAAAGAGGCTAAAAAAGGGATTGGAAAAGTAAACCCAAATCCTTTAGTTGGAGCTATTATAGTAAAAAATGGAAAAGTTATATCAAAAGGTTATCATGAATACTATGGTGGAAGACATGCGGAAATTGTAGCTATTGATAATGCTAAAGAAAAAAAGATTGATATAAAAGGAGCTACAATGTATGTAACTTTAGAACCATGTTCTCATTTTGGAAAAACCCCACCTTGTGCAAACAGATTGGCAAAAGAAGGCTTCAAAGAAGTTTATATAGGGATGTTAGATCCTAATCCATTAGTCAACGGAAATGGAGTAAAAATTTTAAAAGAAAATGGAATAAATGTAAAATTCGGTATTTTAGAAAATGAAATAAAAGAATTAAATGAGATTTTTATTACTTACGTTAATAAAAAAAGGCCTTTTATTGCCCTAAAATTCGCAATGACTATGGATGGCTTTATCGCTTCGAAAAATTTTGATTCAAAATGGATATCCAATGAAAAATCAAGAAAATTAGTTCATAAATTGCGGAATTATTATTCAGCAATTTTGGTTGGAGCCAATACATTAATATATGATAATCCAAAATTAACCTGCAGAATAAAAAACGGAAGAAAACCGATAAGAATTATTTTAGATAAAGAAGGAATTTTTTATAATAAAAATTTAAATATTTTTACTGAAAAAGGAGAAAATATAATTTTTTCTATTCTTAAAGTTGCTCCAAAACATAAAAATACGGAGATAATAAATGAAACAAATATAAATAAGATATTGAATATTTTATATGAAAAAGGAATAGACAGCATTTTAGTTGAAGGTGGTGCGACAATTCTATCCTTATTTTTAAAAAATAATCTTGTCGATAAAATTCATGTTTTTTATTCTCCTAAGATTATTGGTAACGGCATTTCTCCTTTCAATAAATTAAAAATTAATAATATAAAAGATTCTATAAAATTCAAACCTGTTAAAAGTAAAAAAATTGATAATAATATATATTGGGAGTTGATACCTTGTTTACAGGAATAATACAACAACTAGCAAAAATTCGCATTGCAAATAAATCAGTTATTATAGATAATCCCTTTAAAGATGTTCAATTAGGCGAAAGCATTGCTATTAACGGTGTTTGCTTAACTGTAGAAAGAATTGATAATAATAAACTTTATTTTTCAATAGGCGAGGAAACATATATAAAAACAAATTTAAAATATTACAATAATAAAATAGTTAATCTCGAAAGGGCTTTGCGATTAACTGATTTTCTTGGTGGGCATATTGTTACCGGGCATGTTGATGGAATAATCAAATTTTTAGGTATTAAAAAATCTTCAAATACATACTGGATGAAATTTAAAATCCCAACAGAAAAATGGGCTATTGCTAACAAAGGAGCTATTACAATTAATGGTATTAGTTTAACGATTGCAAAAAAAGATCTGGATTCGTTTGAAATACAGGTAATAGAACATACATATAAAAATACAAACCTACGATATTTGAAAATAAATGAATTTGTTAATTATGAAATAGATATAATTGCTCGTTATGTAAAAGAAATTGAAATATAATTGTTATTTTATTCTCATATAAAAATAAAAAAATCAGTTTATAATATTAATTGAAATATATATTTAAAACATATATGTCAAGGAGGGAAATAATGAAAATAGCGATTCCTGTATTAAACGATGATGGAAAAAATTCTAAAATCAGCGAACATTTTGGACATGCACCATACTTTGCCTTTATTATTCTCAAGGAAAATGGTGAGTACAAATTAAGTATAATAAAAAATCCTTTAGAAGAACATGGACCTGGGGATATACCAAATTACTTGCATAAAGAAGGTATTAGTCTTCTTATAGCCAGAGGGATTGGAGGAAGAGCAATTACATTTTTCGAACAACTCGGAATTCATGTAATTAGAGGTGCTGATGGAACTGTTGAAGAAATTATAAATGATTTAAAAGAACAAAAGCTATTTGATAGAGAATATGAAGTAAAAGAAAAATTTCATAATCATTAATATAAGGCCCATTATGGGCCTTATTCTTTAATCCATTTATAAACTTCTTCTTTTGTTATAGTGGCTAATGCAATATAATTATCAGCAGCCCCATAATAAATATAATATTGATCATTATATTCTACCATTGCATCAGAAAATACTACCATAGGTACTCCACCAAACTTTTCCCATGGTTCTTCTGGCTCTAATATAGGTTTTTCACTTCTCTTTAAAACTTTTGTTGGATCTTCCAGATCTAACAACATAAATCCTAATCTATAAATATTTCGTGGAGCTTTTTGAACCCCATGATAAAGCAACAACCATCCGTATTCTGTTTTTAATGGTGGCCCAGCTATACCTATTTTTAAATCATCCCAATAACCTTCTCTGGGTTTAGCAATACTTATATAATCACCCCAATGAACTAAATCATCTGAGAAAGCTAACCAAATGTCTGGTTCCAATCTGTGAAACATTACATATTTATCATTTATTTTCTCTGATAAAATTCCAGCATCTTTATTTGGAGATTCTGGCAAAACAATTCCATATCTTTCCCAATTAAAGAAATTTGTTGTTGATGCTAAAGCAACACTTATATTAGTGGGTGAATATGCTGTGTAACACATATAATATTTCCCATCAATATAAGTTAACCTCGGATCTTCAACACCATACATCTCACTTATATCTTCAGGTTCAAATACGGGTTTTTCCATTCTGTTAAAATGTATTCCATCTGTACTAACAGCATATCCTATCCTTGATACCATATCTTCACCTTGTGCTCTGTATAGCATATGAAACAAATCTCCGTCATATACTACTGCTGGATTAAATACAAATCTTGATTCCCACAAATGATTTGGGTTTGGTGAAAATAACGGATTTAATGGATGCCTTTTTAATTTTAGTTCCAATTAAAACACCTCACTTTAATGTAATTGAAATTCCTTGTAAGAAGTATTTTCTAAATATTAAAAACAGAATGACCATAGGAATAGTTTGTATAACAGAACCTGCTAATATTGGACCAATATATGCGCCATATTCATGATTAAAACTTGCCAATAAAACAGACAATGGCATTTTATTATAATCCTTCATTACAATTAATGGCCACATAAAATTATCCCATATACCTATAAATGTAAATAATGAAACTATAGAAAGTGCTGATTTATTTAAAGGCATCATTATTTTAAAAATTATCCATAAATCAGTAGCGCCATCCATTTTTGCAGCCTCAATATAATCATTTGGAGTACTTCTATAACTCTGTGTTAACATAAAAATTCCCCATCCGCTCATTAAACTTGGTAATATAAGAGCAGAATAAGTATTCAATAATCCTAAATTTCTTATCAAAATATAAAGTGGAATAGTAAACATAAATCCGGGAAATACCATTTGAAAAATTAGAAAATCAAATATTTTATCTCTACCTCTAAATCTTAGCTTAGCTAATGCATAAGAAATTATTGCTGATGTTAACACAACAGAAATAGTTACAGTTAATGAAATAAACAAACTATTAAAAAACGCACGTATAAAAGGTCTTTGCATTTTTTTTGCACTTTCTAGTATAAATTTAAAATGCTCTAATGTAAAATGCGTTGGCCAAAATCTTGTATATATTTCATTTGAAGGTTTTAGAGAGGACATAAATAGCCAGATATATGGATATAACCATAATAATGACAATGAAAACATTATTATATGAAAAATTATAACACGTATTTTTTTCATACTATATCAACTTCTCTTTCAAATAATTTTCTTGTTATCCAGATAATGACAAAACTAAATATAGCAGTAAATATAGACATTGTTGCTGCATATGTTGGATCCAACTTTTGAAAGGCTGATGTATACATTACCATCATTGGCATTAAAGTACTTCTCATGGGACCACCACCTGTAATCATATATGGTTCAGTAAATATCCCAAAAGATAATGATATTGCAAAAACTAAAACCATAACTATTGAGGGATTTAACAGTGGCAATGTTATTTTAAAAAATTTAACATATTTATTTGCTCCATCTAATTCTGCAGCTTCATATATATTGTTTGGAATACTTATTATACCAGCATATAATATCAAACCATAATAACCTATAAATTTCCATACAACAATTAATGAAATGGAAAACATTGCTAATTGAGGACTTGTAAACCATGGAATAGTTGTATTGAATAATTTATAGATTATCTGATTTAAAGGACCATTTTCAGCAAACAATTTAGAAAACATTATTGAATAAGCTACACCAGAAGATATATTTGCTACTAAAAAGGATAAGGCTACAAATGTCTTCCCATATTTTATTTTACTCAAAGCCAATGCAAACAATAAAGAAAAAATTAATACAATGGGAATATAATACATTAAAAAATTTAATACATTAAAAAAAGCTTTCCAGAATATAGGATCATATAATACTCTTAAAAAATTTCTAAAACCTGCAAATCTGGGGGAGCCTACATATCGCCATCTGGAAAAAGCTAAAATTACAAGCCATACAAATGGATATCCCCAAAAAATAGCCGCATATACAAGGTATGTTGAGGATATAAGAAGCCCCTTTCGGGCTTCTCTTTTTCTTATATTTTTTGTCATATAATCACCATATTATTCTATTAATTTTTTTCACAGAATTTTTTACAGCATCTTCTGCATTTGCTTTTCCATACATAATAGGTTCTATTAAACTATAAGTCATTTCATCCTGCACATCTACTGTTTTCGAAATTAAAGCTGGAGGTATTGCATATCCAACATATTTTGCATACTCAGCAGCTAAAGGATTTTTATCAAAAAAGTCTTTAAAAAGTGGATTCTTTAGCAAATCTGACCTTGCAGGTGGCATCTTTGTCATTTCTAACCATAATTTATCATTTTCCGGATTAGAATATACCCATTTTACAAAATCCCATGCTTCTTTTTGATGTTTGGAACTTTTAAATATAACTAATCCTTTAGTATCTGCAAAAGTGTAAATAGGTTTGTCCTTTGGATAATTATCTGGAACTACTGGTGGAGTTATAGTAATATTTTTTATTATTTCAGGGAACTGATTTTCTGCATATGGTATTTCCCATGGACCTTTTAAACTTCCAATTATCACACCGTTATATAAAGGAGCATTACCTAAATCAACAGCTGTCCATTTATTTTTAAACATTGTTTCAAAAAACTTAGCTACTTTTATCCCCGCGTCGTTATTATATACTGCACGATACTTTTTTAAATCTATATAAGGTTTTCCTTCACTTGCAGCATAATAATAAGTAATATAATCAAACCATCTATCCCACCAATTTCTCCCTGCAACTACTCTCATAGTATATTTTTCTTTTGGAACAACAAATTTTTTTGAAAGTTCATAAATTTCAGAATACGTTCTAGGAGGTTTTTTAAATCCATATTCCTGTAATATATCCTTTCGCCACCACATTAATATAGGATTTGAATATATAGGTAAAACATAACTTTTACCCATAAATTTCCAACCTTTTATAATATCATTCATTTTTCTTTGTGAAACTACCTCATCAAAACCAGGTAATTTACTTAATTCAACCAGTTGATCTAATTCAATTAATTGTGCTGCAAAACCAGAAAAAATATTAGTACATATATCAGGTGTTCTTCCCGAAGCTATAGCACTTAAAATTGCTTCTTCAGAGCTTCCAGCTGCTGGAATAGTAGTCCATTCTATATCTATATCCGGATTTAATTTTTCATACTCTGAAACTAACTTTTTCCAATATGCTTCTTGATTAGGATTAGGCGCTGTCCAAAATACTATTTTTGTTTTTGCAAATGACATAATAATTAATGTTAAGAATAAAACGAATAATAACTTTTTCATTTTCAAACCCCCTTTGTAGATTTTCTTTCTATAAATTCGGTAAATAATGAAGTTACGTACGGATGTAAATTTTTACCATTAATAAGTTCAATAACTCTTTCCAATGCAACATTTCCCATTTCATACTTAAAAACTTTTACTGTAGATAATGATGGTTCAACTGTTGAGGAAAATACAATATCATCAAACCCTATTATTTGTATGTCCTCAGGTATTCTAATTTTCTTTTTTTTCAAAATATTTATAATCATTACAGCAATTGGATCATTTGATGTGAAAATTATTTCTGGATTTTTTGATAAGATTAAATCTATAATATAATTTATAGAATTTTGAGTTTCTGCAACTTCATAAGTTATAGGCAGTAAATTACTATTTTTCATTGCCAATTCATATCCTTCAAACCTTCTCCTAAAACCATAAAATTCTAAAGATCCGTGTACATGTACAATTTTTTTATACCCTCTTTTTATCATCTTATCTATAACATAATATGCTCCATCAAAACCATTTGAAATTATTGCATTTATTTTTTTACCCATAATATAATTATCAATCAAAACTTTATGTATCTTGCAATCTAAAATCTCAAATGGAATTTTATCTGAACCCAAAATCAGTATACCATCGCATATTTTTTTTTGATTTATAAATTCATCAAAAGTCATTAATCTTATTTCAGCTTTATTTTCTTTTGCTCCATCGTATATTCCTTTTAACACTGTAGAATAAAAATCCATTTCACCATATTCATTTTTTCTTTTTTCTAATATATTTTTTATTCTATTACTAATTAAAACTCCTATTTTAAAACCATATTTTACCTTTGCTAAATGTTTTGCTTGACTCGAAGGTTTGTAATTAAGTTCTTCAACAGCTTTTAAAACCTTTATTTTTGTTTTTTCTGAAAATTTTCCTTTATTGTTTAATACACGAGAAACTGTTGCAATTGATGTTCCAGCCAACTTTGCAACATCTTCTATTGTTGCCATATTATCACCTCGTTGTGTAAGCGCTTAACTAATAATATAATATCATAGATAATTAAAATACAAAAATTTGAAAATGACTAGTTAATATTGATTATAGTTTTTTATAGTATCTTACGTATTATTATCAAAGGAATTCTAATTTTTCATTGTAATTTTTTATTATTTTTATAATTTATAAAAATAAAAGAAATTCCATCGTAATAAACGATTTTTAATTATAATATCTTCTAAAAACTAATATTCAGCTTAAAATATGTTTTGAATAAATGAATTTATATTATATAATGCAAATGTGTAAGCGCTTAACTAAAATAGAAATACGGATATCTTCATTTTGAGGTGAGTTTTATGAGTGTGAATATTAGTATAATCGGGGCTGGAAGTGCTGTTTTTTCAATGAAACTTATAAGTGATATATGTAAAACAAATGAGTTGTCAAATAGTAAAATAACTTTAATGGATATTGATGAAGAAAGATTAAATGCTATATATTTATTAGCAAATGAAATTGCTAATAAATTGAATGCATCTATTAATTTTAAAAAGACTTCTATTTTAGAAGAAGCAATTAAAAATTCAGATTTTGTCATTAATACAGCAATGGTTGGTGGACACAAATATTTAGAAAAAGTTAGAAGTATTAGTGAAAAATATGGGTATTATAGAGGTATTGATTCTCAAGAATTTAATATGGTTTCTGATTATTTTACAATCTCTAACTACAACCAGTTAAGTTTTGCTCTTACTGTTGCAAAACTTATGGAAAGATTTTCACCCAATGCTTGGTTAATACAAGGTGCTAATCCTGTTTTTGAAATAACTACACTAATTTCAAGAGAGTCTTCTATAAAAATAATAGGGATATGCCATGGCCACTATGGTATTGAAGATATTATTAAAAATTTGAATATCGATAAAAATAAAGTATCATGGCAAGTCGCTGGCTTTAATCATGCTATATGGTTAAATAAATTTGAATATAATGGGAAAAATGCTTATCCTTTATTGGAAAAATGGATAGAAGAAAACTACCAATATAATCCAGAACATCCGTTTAATGATCAGTTGAGTCCGGCAGCCATTGATATGTATAACTTTTATGGTTTATTTCCAATTGGTGATACTGTTAGGAATAGTTCTTGGAAATATCATTACACTTTTGAAGATAAGAAAAAATGGTATGGTATACCTTGGGGTGGTGCTGATTCAGAATTAGGCTGGAAATGGTATCAAAACATGCTTGAAGAAGTAACAAAAACTATTAAATACTTATCAAGGTTAGTTACAGAAAATCCGGAAAAAGATTTTTCAAAATTATTAGAAATCTCTTTAAAAAGATATAAATTACAATCGCATTTTAAAGAAGAAATGAAAAATATATTGAATCCAAATTCTTTAAGCAAAGAACAACATATTCCTTTTATAAATGCTATTGTAAATAATAAGGAAGTTCGCCTTGTGTTAAATATAATGAACTCAAACATTATTGAAAATATCCCCAAAAATGTCGCTGTTGAAGTTCCAGTTAAGGTAAATAAAAATGGAATTCATCCTGAAAAAATTTTTCCTAAGTTAAATAAAAGAATTTTATATTATTATCTTTATCCTAGAATGATACGAATGGAGATGGCTCTTGAAGCATTTTTAACTGGTGATATTAAACTTCTTGAAGAATTTTTAATTCGAGATAGAAGGACTCATTCTTATGAACAAGTAAAAGATGTTTTAAAAGAAATTATTTGTCTTCCTGAAAATAAAAAAATGAAAGAACATTACAAATATTAAAAGGGGGTATATTATGAAAAAATTTGTATTTTTGACTTTAGTTGTTATTTTGACTATTTTTGTAATGGCAGAAGAAAAGGTCATTGAAGTACGTACTAATCAAATGACATGGATGGAAGTACCTTATAAAATTTCTTTTTCAAAAATGCTTGATATTGTTGGTGAAGATTTCGAAGCTAATTGGTATTCTATCAGAGTTGTTGATGAAAACGGAAATTATTTACCTTATCAAATCGATGATATAGACGGCAACAAACGTATATCTTCTGACGATGTATTGTTATTCACGTTTAAAAAAACTGCTAAAATCATCATTTCAGATGACTCAAATATGGATTTAATGAATTTCAATCCTTATTTTTCTATTGAAAAAAATAACGATGAATATTTAATCACTTCAAAAGACTTTGATATAAAAATAAATAAATATGGTTTGGCAAACTTCGTTAGATATAAAGATATAAAAGGAAATATATATAACGAATTAGGAACTGCAAGAATAGCTGGCTGGTCTGGAAGCACTTTCTATATCAATGGAAAATTAGGAAAACATGTAGAAATGACTTCATCTGGCCTATCTATTGAAAAAGTTAGAGTTTTGGATGCTGGTCCTATTGCAGTAACAGTTATTTCTGATTTATATTCCCGATTGCTACCAGGATTAAATCAACATATGGTAACATATATTTTTAAAACTGGTGATGTATTAGTTGAAAATACATTTTCTTTTACAAACTATGTTGACATAATGAAATTGCAGGTCATGGCTACATCACCTATCACAAGCGTTGATGATAACGCTTTACATATTCTTCCATTATTTAGAAGAATGGTATGGGCTGAACAAATAAATGGAACGCCTTTAGATTACTGGTCACAAAGAAATGCTATAAAATACGTAAATGGAAAACCATATATTGAATTTTCTGCTATTGATTCCATGAAACCTTTATGGTAGGGAGCAACATATGCTTTTGTTTCTGAAGAAAATTGGAGGGCTAATTTCTCACCAAAATATGGAATTGGTGCAGCAGAAATATTACCAGAAAAACCTGTTGTATATTCCGATTTAAAAGACTTTGTTTTCCATGATTTTTGGTTCTATGAAAGTAGAGAATTCAGAGATGGTATTTTCAGATGGTTACCAGGTGAAATGGATAATTATAAAGCAACTAAAGGTGTTTTTCCACCGTATTTTGAAGAAAATGTTGGAAAATACTGGATGGCTAAATTTAAAGCTGGAGATGTTGTAAAGTATAATAGGTATTATTCTATTTTCCAATCTCGTGATACAACAGAAGCTATTAACTTTTTAGAAAAACGTTCTGCTGAAATTCAAGGAATTCATGTAATCGAAAAATAATATAAGGGCACTTAACGTGCCCTTTTTTGGAGGGTGAATATGAAAAATAAATACATAATTCTTTTTTTTATCGTATTTTTCTCTTTAAATTTATTTTCAATTGAATTAAATTTCTCACATCTCGAATTTTTAAGAGATACCTTTAAGATAAACGATAAAAATGTAGTTGGATATTGGATATACGCCGATAAATATGGTCAAAAATATGTACATAAAGAAGCTATCGGTGAAGGCGTTACCTGTGTAGATGATGTTGCAAGAGTTGCTATACTTTATACAGATCTTTACAAAACAAATAAAAATGATTTTTATTATCAAAGAGCTAAAGAAGCTTTAAATTTTGTCATCTCTATGCAAGATTTTGATGGTGATTTCTACAATTTCATTTTAAAAAATGGAAATATAAACAAATATGGAATAACAAGTAAAAAATCAGGAAGTTGGTGGGCTGCAAGGGCTTTTTGGGCTTTGAGTAATGCTATAAATGTATTTCCTGATGATTTATTTAATAAAAAATTGATAAATTCTGCTAAAAAGGCCAAATCTTTTTTATTAAAAAAACTGGATTCTAATTATTTATTAAATAAAAGTTCCGATGTGTCTTCAATTTTTTTATTAGGATTATCCGCTTACTATAATCAGTACCCAAACAATAGTGACTTAAATTATATAATCAACATAGCTGATTCAATATTAAAAACACAAATATCAAATGGACCTTTTAGCGGCTCTTATAACGAAAGTTCTGATAATAATCGTTATTTATGGCATACATGGGGATCAAGACAGGGTGAGGCTCTCATTGAAGTTTATAAAATTACAAAAAATATAAAATATTTAAATTCTGTAAAAAAATATGTCGATTTTTATGATTTACTACTTTCAATTGGACCTGTATATGAAATAAAAGATTATATAAAAAAATATCCATATTTATCTTATGGGTTAGAAACAATAATTTCTACTTTATCAAAACTATATCTTGTGACAAAAGAAGATATTTATGCTGTTAAAGCATTTTTATTTGGTTCTTTTTATAATGGGAATAACCATTTAAACTCTCCTTTTACCGGCAAAAACGGAGAAGGATTCGATGGCATGCATTCTGTTTATATTAATCAAAATGCTGGTGCAGAATCAACTGTGTCATATCTAATTTCTTTAGAAAGATTGAATGAATTACCAAAAACTTTTGAAAAATTTTATTTTTCAAAAACTATAGACAATGGAAATTCTTTACTTTTAGAGGCTGAAAAAATGGATTATGGAATTTATTCATTTGAATTAGAAAATACAAATAATATACAGATTAAAACCAATGAAAAAATAGCCTTGAAAACATATATAAATATTTCAGGAAACTATTATATATATTTAATAGGAAAAATTCCTGATTCAAAAATAAAAATATATTCCGGTAAAAATAAAATAATAGTAAATAATAAAATTTTTATTCCTATTGAACTTGAAAAAGGTAAATTAACAATTTCGATAACTCCTAAAGAAACGTTATATCTGGATCAAATATTGATTATTCCAAAAAAATTCAAATTTGTTGTTAAAGTAAAAAATGAATTTTTTGAGATTTTAAATAATGAATATAGAATTATTTCATATAATGGTGATGATATTTCATATAAAAAAGACTTATTAAATATAAAAATAGATTTTATAAAGAAGGATAACTATTATATTGCAAATTTAGATAATATTTTTAATAATAATGGTATTGTAGAATTTTCAGAAAGGAAAGAAGGAAACTTTGACAATCCAGATGGAGTTTTCGGTGCTAAATATCCTGCAGAGGAAATTGAAAAATATTTATCTAATAATATATTAAAATATAACAACATACTATTTAAAATAAAAATCCAAGGTTTAGATAATTTAATAGCAGTTGGGCAAAAATTAGAACTAAAAAATATAATTGGAAATACTTTATATATTTTAGGATCATCTGATCACGGAAATTACCAAGCAAAACTTATTATTGAATATACTGATGGAACACTTCAAGAAGAAATACTTAGTTTTTCTGATTGGTGCCAGCAACCTATTTTTAATGAAAATATCGTTATTGATACAAAATATAGATATAATGGTATTGGTATAAAAGAAAATTTGAATCCTAAAATTTATTTAAACAAGTTTTTATTAAAGAATAAAAAAATCAAATATATTTATCTTCCCAAGAAACCAACCATGCATATTTTTGCTATTACTATAAAATAAAATTTGCTAAATATTATTATATTATATTTTAGAGTCAGATAGTTGAACTATCTGACTTTTATTTTATTTCGTTTATTTTCGTTTTTTCAAATAATACGAAAATAAACGAAATTAAATTATAACAATTCATAATGTTTTGTAAGAGAACATAAAGATATATTAATGAATTTTGAAAAATATAAATAAAGTATTAAAATAATATTGTTAGTATATGTATGATAATTTAGAGAAAGGATGATATTATGTTTGCTGAAGAAAGACAAAAGAAAATATTAAATTTTATAAAAAACAAAGGGAAAGCATCCGTAAATGAATTATCTAAATTTTTAAATGTAAGTGCTGTAACTATAAGAAAAGATTTATCTTATTTAGAAGAATTAGGGAAAGTGATTAGAACTCATGGCGGTGCCATTTTACCAGATCATGCAAAGGTAGAATGGAATTTTTTGAGTAAAATAAAACAAATGAGTAATGAAAAAAAAATAATTGCTAAAAAAGCATATTCATACATACAGGAAGATGACACTGTTGTCCTTGATAGTAGTAGCACAAATTACTATATTGCAGAATTGCTAAAAGAAAAACATATTAACGGTGTGACTATTATAACAAATAATATATATATAGCTGAAAAACTTGTAGAAAGCCATTATGAAATAATTCTTTTAGGTGGAACAATAAGAACTAACAGTTTCTCAATTGTTGGACCATGGTCTATAAAATTATTAAAAGAATTAAATTTAGATATTGCATTTCTCGGGACAACTGGCATTTCTAAAGAGAAAGGTTTCATGGTTGCGAACTTTCTTGAAGCAGAATTAAAAAAAGCGATTATTAATTCTTCGGAAAAAAAATTTATTGTTGCTGATTCATCAAAATTTTCAAAAAAATCTTTTGTTTCTTTTGCTGATTTTAAAGATATTACAGGTATTATATCAGGCAACACAATGCCTATTGAATTTTTAACTTTTTTTGATGAAAACAAAATAAAAATTGATTGTGTTTAACTGGGGGTTATATTATGTCAATTACATTTATAGGGCACGTATCAAAAGATATAAACATAGTTATGGAAAATTCAGTCATAAAAAATAAATTAGAAATTCCAGGCGGAGGTGTCTTTTTTGGTTCAATTGCTGCAGCTTCATTAAATAATGAAGTAAATGTAATAACCAAAGTTTCAAAAAACGACCAACAATTATTTTCTGATTTGGATAAAAATCTTATAAAAGTCAAATGGTGCTATTCTAAAACTTCCACATCTATCGAGAATGTTTATCCCTCAGGAGATCCAGATCATAGGATGAGTCGAATGTTATCAAAAGCTGATTCTTTTGCTGTAAAAGACTTTGAAAATTTAAATGATGAAATAATTCATATTTCTCCATTATGGCATGGTGAATTTCCTGAAGAGCTTATTCCAGTAATTAGGAAAAAGGCGGAAATTTTAGGTCTCGATGCTCAGGGCTTTTTAAGGAATGTTGATGAAAATAGAAATATGAATTATTCAGATTGGGAATTCAAACTTAAGTATTTACCCTTAGTTGATATATTTAAAGTTGATATTAAAGAAGCATATATATTGACACAGGAAAATGATCCTATAAAAGCATTAAAAATCATAAAAGAATATGGAGCTAAAGAGGTTTTATTAACCCATAACAGAGGGATTATTTTAGGAGTAGATAATAAAATTTTAGAATCTTCTTTTGGAAAGTATAAAATTGAAGGAAGGACGGGCAGAGGTGATACATGCGTAGCTGCATATTTGGTAGCAAGAAAAAAAATGGATTTTCAAAATGCTTTAAATTATGCAGCTGAAATCACAACAAAAAAAATGCAATATAAAGGTCCTTATAAAGGGTAATTAAAAACTATTTCAGGAGGGATTAGTATGAAAAAATTAGGTATGTTGATGGTATTATTGATTATTGGAACTACATTGATGTTTAGTGTAAAAACTATAAAAATGGTAGCCTGGACAGTCGGACCTGATGATCCGTCAATTAACAGAAAAGTTAATTTAGAAAAAGCAGCTGAAAGATTAAACAAAATGTTAGAAACCGCTGGAGCCGATATACGTATTGATTTAGAAGTATCATTTGATTCTACAGATTGGGGTTCATATAAGCAAAGAGCTTTGATAGCATTTCAATCAGGAAAACAACAAATTGATATTATAACTAGTGGTCATGATGATATAGGAATGTGGGCAGCAGCAAATTACATTATACCTATAGATTCTTATGTTAAGGAATTTTGGGATTTAGGGTTATATGACATAATACCTTCATTGTGGAAATCAACAAAGTTTAAAGGTAAAATTTATGCTATCCCTCAGGACACTGAAGCTAGACCATTGTATGCAAGAAGAGATAAATTGAGAGAAATGGGTTACACCGATTCTCAAATAGATGAAATGATGAAAAAATTCAATACTGGTGAATACACATTATATGACTTAGTAAAAATTGCTCAAGAAGGTATTAGAAAAGGTGTTGTAAAATGGGGATTATGGCATAGACCTTCAAAAGGTATTGACTATTTCCAAATCTTCACATCTTTCGGAGCACAAATATATGACCAAACTACTAATAAATTAGTTTTTGATGAACCAAATATGAGAAAAGCATTCCAGTTTTTCTATGATATATCAAACAAATATAAAATTACACCAAAAACTTTGATTGGAACCCCATGGAATTCAGTTCATAGTTCATTTGCTGGACCAGAAGGCAATGTATTATTCCATATGGGTGGAACCTGGAATGTTGCAGAATGGAAAAAAATGTTTGGATATACTAATGAAGATATAAAAGAAAAATTCGCATTTTCTTTAACTCCTAGCGCTTATAAAGGTTATCCTGGTAATACATTATCACATCCTGTTGTGTATATGGTTACATCAAGATCAAAATATCCTGAATTAGCTACATTATTGATAACCTTAGCTTCCGCAGCAGATTTAAATGCTAAACATGCTATAGACAGCGGACATTTAGCTATAAGATTCGAAGAGATGAGTAACCAATATTATGCAAAAGATGAATTTACAAAAGAAGTAACCAAATTATTACCTTACACCTCTTTCATACCTAATAACGATAGATTTGATGAATATAACAAATCAATTTTTGATGCAATTACAGCTTTGGAAGCTGGAAGATTTACACCTGATCAAGCAATTAGATTTGTCGAAATGACCTTGAAATCAAGGCTGAAAGATAATGTGATTATAAAGAAGTAGATTTTTTTACTCTCTCTCCCTTTGTTGGAGAGAGAGTATTTAAAGTAAAGGGGTTGATATAAAATGACTATCTCGAAAAAAAATTATAAAAAGGGGACGAAACTTTCACTTTTTTTCTTTTTATTTCCAGGAATTTTGCTTGTAATAGTATTTTTTGTTGTACCTGCAATATTAACAATTATTCTTTCATTTACCAATATGGACTATTCATTTAATTGGGATTTTCACGGTTTTACTAATTTTAAGGATATGTTTTCAGACTTTTTAATACCCATAGTTATAAAAAATACATTTATATATGTAATTTTGACCTTGACATTTTTTAATGTGGGATTAGCTTTGATTTTATCATTATTAACAACTTCCATTGATGAAAAAGGCGGATTATTTTTTAGATTAATATGGATGTTGCCAAGATTAACTCCTTCTGTTGTATATTCATTATTATGGTTATGGATATTTGATCCAACAAAATTCGGAATGATAAATGGCGTTAGGACAGAGATTTTCGGAAAAGATCCTATAAATTTCTTAAGTTCTCATCCAATGTTAATTGTTATTTTTGCAAATGGATTTGTTGGAGCATCTTTTGGAATGATTTTATTTACATCAGCGATAAAATCTATACCACGTGATTATATTTATGCTGCTAAGGTTGATGGCGGAGGATGGTTTTTTACTATTAGAAAGGTAATTTTACCTATCCTTAAATGGCAAATTCTTTTTACAACTGCTTATCAAACTTTATCTTTGTTGACATCATTTGAATATATTTTGATTTTAACCAATGGAGGTCCGGTATTTTCTACAGAAGTATGGGCATTATATACATACCATACTGCATTTGAAAATTTCAGATTTGGTTATGGTGCATCATTATCTTTAGTTTTAGTAATATTAGGTTTTGTAGCTTCATTACTATATTTGAAAGTATTCAAATTCGGAAGCATGATGGAAGATCCTAGAATCGAGGTTGATTCATAATGACTGAAAAAAAATATAAAATAACATATTTTCAAAGAAAAAAGGAAAAAATAACACGTATTATTGTTTATGTTGTTTTAACATTTATAAGCTTACCTATAATTTTAAGCTATATGTGGCTTATATTAAGCTCATTTTCAAATGGTATGAAATATGGGATAATTCCACAAGAATTTACTTTAGAACACTGGAGATTTTTATGGGAATCAGTTAAAGGATATCCTAATATTTGGTCTGTTACATTTAATACTTTTATTGTAGCTTTTCTTGTAATGGCTTTTGAAGTTTTTGTATCAAGTTTTGCCGGTTATGCACTTTCAAGATTTAAGTTTAAAGGACGTGTCCCTATTTTAAAAGGAATTCTTGTACTGCATTCATTTCCATCTGTTTCATTGTTGGTTGCAATTTATTATGTATTAAATACTTTAAATTTAATTAATACATTAGGTGGCGTTATTTTGTTAAAAGCTGCTCTGGAAATACCATGGGGATCATGGATTATGAAGGGATTTTATGATCAATTACCATGGGAAATTGAATGGGCAGGTTTGGTAGATGGATATACAAGGATACAGGTTTTTAGAAAAATAATCCTGCCATTGGTAAAGCCGGGTATAGCTGTTGCTGCAATTTTTGGGTTTTTATCAGGTTGGTCAGAATTTATTTTTATAAATACATTTATTTTAAATCAGCAAACCTGGACTTTATCAAGATATATCAAAGGAATAATTGGAGATTTTAGATTTGTTGATTATGGATTATTAACGTCAATTTCATTATTTTATATAATACCAACTTTAATTTTCTTTTTATTCACCAATAAATATCTATTAGAAGTAAATATAACAGGAACTAAGGGTTAAGGAGTGATAGTTATGGCTACAATTGAACTTAAAAATTTAAAAAAATATTTTGGAAATGTAAAGGCTGTAGACGATATTTCATTAAAGGTAAACGATGGAGAATTTGTAGTATTTTTAGGTCCATCTGGATGTGGGAAAACTACTACTTTACTAATGTTAGCAGGGATATATAAACCAACTGAAGGAGAAATATTATTTGATGATCAGATTGTAAATGAAGTACCACCAAAAGATAGAGAAATCGGAATGGTTTTTCAAAGTTATGCTTTATATCCACATATGACATTATATGAAAATATTGCTTTTCCACTTCAAGCAAAAAAAATGTCAAAAGAGGAAATAGATAAAAAAGTTAGAAGCGTAACTAAAAATTTAGATATTGGAAAATTACTTGATAGGAAACCAAATCAGATTTCTGGTGGGCAACAACAAAGAGTTGCTATTGCAAGAGCTCTTGTAAAAGAACCAAAAATTTTATTATTTGATGAACCTTTATCAAATTTAGATGCCGCATTAAGGGCTTATATGAGAGCAGAAATAAAAAAATTACAACATGATTTAGGGATAACATCAGTTTATGTAACCCATGATCAAATAGAAGCAATGACTATGGCTGATAGAATCGCAGTGTTTAACAAAGGAAAATTAATGCAATTTGATTCACCAGATAAAATTTATAATCAACCTAAAAATCTATTTGTTGCAAAATTTGTTGGAACACCTTCTATGAATATAATAGATGTAGAAATCATAAGAATAAATGGAAATATTTATATAAAAATCGATGAAGATACCAGGATAAAAATTGAAGATAAAACGATAAAAGCGAAAATTGAAAAAATTGAAAAAAGTAATGTTCTATTAGGATTAAGACCTGAAGATATTAAAATAAAATTTAAAAAAGAGAATGTTAACACTTTTAAATCAAAAGTATATATTCTAGAACCTTTAGGTCGGGAAATTATATATAATATAAAATTAGGAAACAATATTTTTAAAATAATAAGTGATGAAAAATATAATCTTAAGTTAGACGAAGAAATATATCTGGATTTTCCAGAAAAGGAATTTCATCTTTTTGATAAAGAAAGTGGAAAAAATCTTCTTTTTTAGGAGGTACTATGAGAATATTAATTACAGCTCATTCCGGGTGTAATAATACAAAAGATAATTCTTTTGAACATATATATTCCGCAATTAAATCAAATGCTGACGTTATTGAAATTGATATTGATATTAGTATTGATAGGATTCTGGTACTTTCGCATGATCCATTTATTTATCAATATTCCGGTCATTTTGAAAAAACTTCGAATATTTCAAGTGAAGTTTTAAAATCAAACGGAATTATCACTTTGGAATCTGTATTGAAAAGAATTAATATGACAATACCTCTTAATCTTGATTTAAAAAGCATTGAAGTTATAGAACCAACTATAAAATTATTAAAAAAATTAAATTATACCGATAATATAATTTTCAGTGGATGCAATTCAAATTGGGTTGTTAAAATAAGAAATTTATGTGATGAATATGGTGTTTTTCTCAATTCACAGGAATTTGAAAATTTAGCAAAAGAAAATTATAAAAAATTCATAAAAGTATTTGTTAAAACAGCTATTAAAACAGGAGCTATAGGACTTAATTTAAACTACAAATTATGCAGTGAAGAACTTGTATATCAAGCACATTTAAATGGTTTATTTGTTCAAGTATGGACATTAGATAAAGAAGAAGATATGAAAAAATTAATAAAAATGAATGTAGATGGAATAACTACTCATAATCCATTATTATTAAAAAAAATAGGTGATTTTTGCGAATAACATATTGAGTATTTTTAATTTAGAAAGTTTATGGAAAGTAAAATCGACTCATAGAGTCAATTCAAAAAAATGATGAAATATTCCGTATAAATTAACTTTTTCTCTTATGTCATTGTTTTGAATAAGAACATAAAAGATTTCTAATAAATATAAAATTTAGAAGAAATAAATATAGAATTTAATTAAAATCTTTATAATTTTGTTTTCCTCCCTTTATCTACATATGTAAAAAAAGCTGGCAAAAATTCTTTCGCCAGCTTTTGATTTTTATAATATCTCACTAATTTTTACAACTCTATTTTCTTTTGCTGATATTAGCGCAGCTTTTGCAATTAAAGTTGCTTTTAAACCATCTTCGCCAGAAACAGGAACATTTTTATTATTCAAGATAGAATCAACAAATTCTTTCAATTCATCTTCAAATGATTGCATATACCTTTCAAGAAAAAAGTATAGAGGCTTATCTTCTATAACACCGTTTTCATTTAATAAAATAGTGTTTGTAGGTTTATCATTTTGAGCTATAGCACAACCTTTAAGTCCAAAGTATTCAACTCTCTGATCGTAACCATAAGAAGTTTCGCGGCTATTATCAATTATACATACAGCATCATTTTTAAATTTTAATGTGATTACAGCAGTGTCAAAATCACCTAATCCTTCAATTTCCAAATTTATTAAAACATTACCTACTGCAAAAACTTCTTCTACTTCTGATCCAGCAAGATATCTTGCCATGTCAAAATCGTGTATAGTCATATCCATAAATATACCTCCAGAAGTTTTTACGTATTCAGCAGGAGGAGCTTTTGGATCTCTTGATGTAATTTTTATAATATGTGGTTTTCCTAATTTATCATTTTGTATTAAATCTTTTATTTTTTTGAAATTATGATCAAATCTTCTATTAAAACCTAACTGTAATTTTACTCCGCATTCTTTAACAACATTCAAAGCTTCTTTGATAACTTCTATATCAAAGTCTATTGGCTTTTCACAGAATATATCTTTTCCTGCTTTTGCACTTTCTATTATTAGCTTTGCATGAGTATTAGTTGGCGAACAAATAACTATTGCATCAATTTCACTATCATTTATAACTTCCGAAAAATCGGAAAAATACTTTTTTGCGCCAACTTTCATCACTAAATCTTTTGCAGCATCAACATTAATATCAGCAATACTTATTAATTCAACGTTATTTAATTTAGCAATATTCATTGCATGAATTTTACCAATCCTTCCTGCACCAATTACACCAACTTTAAGTTTTTTATTCATAATATCACCTCAAAATCCTATTAGATTTCTAATATAGTTTCGTGCTTTTATAGCATATTCTAAAGGTGGAGCTTTTTGGGGATCCTGTTCAGCTTCCACCACAAACCAACCTGTATAATCAATTTCATCTAAAACA
Source organism: Marinitoga sp. 1154 (assembly GCF_013363285.1). Classification (NCBI taxonomy): domain Bacteria; kingdom Thermotogati; phylum Thermotogota; class Thermotogae; order Petrotogales; family Petrotogaceae; genus Marinitoga; species Marinitoga sp. 1154. The sequence goes on from NZ_LBFB01000002.1 coordinate 109,377, forward strand.
TCAAAAATAGGTTTAAAATCAATCATTCCATCACCAGGTACTGTAAATACTCCGGCCTTTACAGCATCTAAAAAACTTAAATCTTCACTATATGTTTTTTCTAATATTTCTTTTCTTAAATCCTTTAAATGAACATGTTTGACTCTGTTGGGGAATCTTTTAATCAATTCGACAGGATCACCGTTTGCAAATATCATATGTCCTGTATCAACCAATAAAAAAACTTTTGTTGGGTCTGTTAATTCCATTAATTTAATAATTTCTTCATATGTTTGAACTCCCGTTCCCATATGATGATGATATACTATTTTCATATCTTTTTCCAAAGCCAAATCACCAAGAAAATTCAGCCCTTCATAGAGTTTTTTCCATTCATTTTCGTTGAAAATTGGTTTGTTTTTGTGTAAAGGTACATTTATATTACCATGTATAGCTTTACCACATTCAGCAACAACAATAATCTCAGCTCCAACTTCTTTTAAAAAATTTCTATGTTTTTTAAAATTTTCAACTGTCTTGTTAAATTCACCTATTGTAAAAAAAGTACTAAACCATTGACTTGCTACTTTTAAATTTCTTTTTTCCAATTCAGATTTTAATACTTTTGGATTTTTAGGGTATTTATTTCCTATTTCGGTGCCTTCAAAACCTGCTTTTTGCATTTCATTTATGCATTGTTCAAACGATATATTCCCACCTAATTCCGGCATATCATCATTTGTCCATGCGATTGGAGCAATACCAATTTTAATATCTTCTCTTTTTAGCATAATACATCCTCCTATCAATAATCTTTTGCATATTTTTGTAAATATTCGTCATGTTCCTTTTGAACTTTTATGACTCTTTTATTTTCAGAGTGGTGGGCTATTCCTACTCTCCAGAATGATTCATAACCAGAAGATTGAGTTCCCGGTAAAATTTTTATATGGATTAATGTACTGATTTTTGATTTTTTTGCATCTTTTAAAGCTTTTTTTAATTTTTCAATAGAATCTACGACATAAGACTTTGCTCCATAACTCTCAGCATTTTTTGCAAAATCAATATTCATATAATCACCGTCAAGTTTATTGGTTTCAGGATTTCTGTACCTCAATTCATTTCCAAATCCATTTTCACTTCCATGCCCCTTTTGTAATGAATTTATAGATTGGAACCCTCCATTGTCAAACATAATGATGTTTATTTTTTTTCTTTCCTGAATTGTGGAAACTAATTCTGAATGTAACATTATATAGCTACCATCACTAATCATAGTCCATACTTCTTTTTCAGGTTCAGCTAATTTTACCCCATAAGATCCTGCAACTTCGTATCCCATGCATGAAAATCCATACTCAAGGTGATAAGTTTTTCTTCCTTTACATCTCCAAAGTCTGTGCAAATCACCTGGTAAACTTCCTGCAGCACCTACGATAATATCATTCTCATTCAAAAATTCGTTAATTACTCCCAAAGCTTTTGTTTGAACAATACCTTTTTTAGATTCTAAAGAATATAATCTGTCAACTTCATTTTTCCATTCATTTTTTAAAGAAAAAATATAATCTTTTTTGTAAGAAGTTTTATAATTATGTTTTTCAAGCACTTCTTTTAATTCCTTCAAAGCTAGTTTAGCATCTGATAAGAGTAATGTCGAGTCCATTTTTATACCGTCAAATCTTGAAACATTAATACTTAATATTTCAACTTCTGAATTTTGAAATTGTGTTTTTGATGCGGTTGTGAAATCCATCAATCTTGTTCCTATAGCTATAACTAAATCTGCTTCTTTTGCTAAAATGTTTGCTGCTAAAGTTCCTGTAGTTCCAATACCTCCCATATTTAATGGATGATCCCAGGTAAATATACCTTTTCCGGCTTGAGTAAATCCAATAGGAATATTAAATGCTTCGGCAAATTCTTTTAATTCATCATATGCAAATGAATAGTGTATGCCACCGCCTGCTATAATTAACGGTTTCTTCTTATTTAAAATAAGTTTTATAGCTTTTTCCAAGCTCTTTGGATTGGGTTGTCTTCTTTCAATTGTCCATGTTCTTTTTTCAAAAAAAGATTTCGGATATTCATATACTTCACCTTGAACATCTTGAGGTAAAGCTAATGTGACAGCACCTGTTTCTACAGGATCAGTTAAAACTCTCATAGCATTTATTGCAGCTGTCATTAATTGTTCAGGTCTTTCAATTCTATCCCAATATTTACTTACAGATTTAAATGCATCATTAGCTACAATTTTATAATTATTCGGAAGCTCTAATTGTTGTAATACAGGATCCGGTTGTCTCGAAGCGAAAATATCTCCAGGTAATAACAATACTGGAATTCTATTAACTGTTGCTGTTGCTGCAGCTGTTATCATATTTAAAGCGCCTGGTCCAATGGAGCTTGTACATGCAAAAATTTCCAATCTATTTTTTTGTTTGGCATAGGCGGTTGCAGCATGAACCATTCCCTGTTCATTATGACCTTGATAAAATTTCAATGATAAATCATTCATGTTTTCCAGAGCTTCTGCAATTCCCAATACATTACCATGTCCAAAAATACCAAAAACTCCTTTTACAAATTTATATACTTTCCCATCAAGTTCTACATATTGATTATCTAAAAATTTTAATAAAGCCTGTGCCATTGTTAGTTTTATTCGTTTCATTTATTTCTCCTCCTCTGGCCAAATAGAAGCATTTTCTTCCATTACCCACATATGTTCTTTTACAAATACAGGAGTAATATATGGATTATCTTTAAAATGTCTTATTGCCCATATATAATACATTGCATATCCAGGTGCAGAAACTTGTGGGTGTACTTTATCATTTAATATCTTTACTGTATCCCCATCACATACTTTATATGCTTCATCGCCTAAAATTGATATTCCAAATCCATGTTTGGGAAATATTCTGTAATGATAGATCTCCGGTTGTGGATGATGATGCGGAGGATAACTTGACCACTTTCCTGGATAATTTACAACTTCACCAAGCACTAAATTGGCATATGGAGCATTTGATTTATCAAAAATAGTTCTAACTATTCTTGTCGACGTTTCTTTCATTGTGCCTTTTCCGCGTTGTTCAGATCTTGTATTTTCAGGTTTATAAAATACACTTTTGAAATCATTATCGTTTTTTGTTGCAATATAGCAAATTTCACACTTGCCAGTGGAAGTTAACTTTACTTTTGTATTTTTTGAAACATGTAGTGTGTATGGTAGTTCATCGAGTAAAGAATTTCTTCTAACACTATATGAAACATCATCGAATTCAAAAGTAACGTCTCCACTCATTAATAAAAAGGCTCTTTCTTTTTTTTCATCATTCGCGTAAACATCATTTTTTTCTAATATTATTATTCCAAAGTCCATCATCATATTGTTATCTTTTTCATCTTCTGAAGTTATTTGATTGTACCCTTTTCTAAATTCGTTTTTTTTCTTAATTAACAAAGATATCTCCCCCTTATTTTCTACTTATAACTTTTTTAACATTTTGAACAATATCCTGTGCTGTTAAATTAAAACGCTTTTTCAAATATTCAACATCGCCTACTTCACCAAATTCATCGTTTATTCCAACCATTTCCATAGGTACGGGATAATTTTCAGAAACTATTTTAGATACAGACATTCCCAAACCGTTAATTACCGTATGATTTTCAGCAGTTACAATTGCACCAGTTTTTTTTGCACTTTCTATTATCAATTCTTTATCAATAGGTTTTAAAGTAAACATGTCTATTACACGTACATTTATACTTTCCTTTTTTAACTGTTCTGCAGCTTTTAGAGATTCTTCAACCATAATCCCGCTTGATATTATGGTTGCATCACTTCCATCTAAAAGCAAAACACCTTTGCCTAATTTAAATTTACTACCTTCTTCATATATTTTTGTTGGGAATTTACGTAATAACCTAATATAAAACGGGGCTTCAGTATAAGTAATTTGTTCAATTAAATTTCCCATCATAACACAATCTGTAGGTTCAACTACATACATAGTCGGTATTGATAACATAACCGCAAAATCTTGCAAAGCCATATGAGTTCCACCATTATATGCTGCTGTTATTCCAGGATCTGTAGCAACCAATTTAACATTTAATCTTGCATAAGCAACTGACATATAAACTTGATCGAGAGCACGTCTTGACATGAATGAAGTAAAAGTATGAGCAAATGGAATTTTGTTTGTTGCAGCTAATCCCGCAGCTATTCCCACCATATTTGATTCTTGAACACCTATGTTAAAGGCCCTTTCAGGAAAAGCGTTTAAAAATTTCAATGTTCCGTTTGAATTCATTAAATCTGCATCTAAAATAACAATTCTTTCATCATTCCTTGCCAATTCTATTAATTTATCTATATATGCATCTCTCATCATTTTTGTATCGGTTTTTCTATTATTCAAAATTTTTATATCCATTACGACTCACCTTCTTCAAGTGTCTTTAATTCTTTTTCAAGTTTTTCGATTGCTTCTTCAATTTCACTTTGTTTTACTTTTACATGATGCGCTACTTTTCCCTCCAAGAAAGAAACGCCTTTTCCTTTGATTGTATGTAAAATAATTACAGAACTTTTATTTTTGACATTTTTAGCTTTTATTATTGCGTTGTATATGGCTTCAATATCATGCCCATCAATTTCAAGTGAATACCATCCAAAATCTTCCCATTTTCTTCTTAAATCTCCTAAATCATTTATTTCATACGTATATCCGTCTAATTGTTGTTTGTTATAGTCAACAAAAACCGTTAAATTATCAATTTTTGCGTTCCCTCCATATAAAGCCCCTTCCCAAACTTGTCCTTCTTGAGTTTCGCCATCGCCTAACATTACGTATACATAATTATCTTTTTTGGAAAGTTTATGTCCTAGAGCCACTCCTAAAGCTGTTGACATACCTTGACCCAAAGAACCAGTTGTCATATCGATTCCGGGTGTTAAATTTTTATCCGTATGACTTGGCAATAATGTACCACCTTTATTCAAAGTTAAAAGCCAATCTTTCGGGAAATATCCTTTTAAAGCCAAAGTTGCATATAATGATGGACCTGCATGTCCTTTTGATAAAATAAACCAATCCCTTTCTTCCCATTTTGGATTTTGTGGGTTTATTTTCATAATTTTTCCATATAATACGGCAAGTAATTCTACAATGGACATAGCTCCTGGTAAGTGTCCAAAGCCCAAATGTCCGATTTCTTTTAATGTTTCAATTCTTATTTGAATGGCGAATTTCTTCAATTCTTTGATATCTTCTTTTGAAAGCATAATTTCACCAACCTTTTTTTACTAATTCTTTAATTTTTTCATTAATTGCATCTCCAACTTCGTTAGTTTTTGCATTTCCGCCAATATCTTTTGTAAGATATTTTCCTTCCTCTGTAACTTTTTCCATTGCTTCCATTATTAATTTTGCTGAATCACTCTCACCTAAATGCTCTAACATCATACTTGCTGTCCAAATGGCACCTATAGGGTTTGCTATTCCTTTTCCAGCTACATCTGGTGCAGAACCGTGTACTGGCTCGAACATAGAAGGATATTTTTTTTCAGGATTAATATTTGCACCTGGTGCTATACCTATGCTTCCTTGCATTGCAGATCCTAAATCTGTTAATATATCTCCAAATAAATTTGAAGCAACTACAACATCGATATTTTCAGGGTGTAACAAAAAATATCCAGATAAAGCATCTACATGCATAATACGAGTTTCAACTTCGGGATAATTATTTTTTAGTTTATTAAAAACCTCATCCCAGAAAACCATACTATAATTCAAAGCATTCGATTTTGTTGCAGATATTAGACTCTTATTTCTTTTCAACGCAAGTTCAAAAGCATATTTCATAACTCTTTCCGTTCCTTTTCTGGTAAAGATAGCTGTTTGAATTGCTACTTCATCTTCTGTCCCTTGATATACACGACCACCAGTTCCGGAATATTCACCTTCTACATTTTCTCTAACAACAACAAAATCTATTTTTTCATTTCTTAAAGGTCCTTTTATACCTTTTAATAACTTTACAGGCCTTAGATTTATATATTGATTGAATTCTTTTCTTATGGGTAATAACAATCCCCATAACGAGACATGATCGGGAACCCCAGGAAACCCAACTGCTCCCAAATATATTGCTTCAAAATTACTTAAAATTTTCATTCCATCTTCAGGCATCATCTTTCCAGTTTTCAAATAATATTCACAACTCCAGGGAAATGTTTCAAATTCAAAATCTATTCCTCCATGTATTTCTTTTATAGTATTGAGAATTTTCAATCCCTCATTTATAACCTCAACTCCTACACCATCACCTGGTATTACAGCTATCTTATATTTTTTCACAAAATCACCTCTTTTTATATGCTTTTTTTAACGCTTTTATAAGCGGTAATTCTTTTCCAGATAAAAACCTAACCATTGCTCCACCAGCTGTACAGATATAACTAAACTTTTTTTCTGCATCTTTTACCAATTTATTGGCTGCACTTACAGAATCTCCGCCGCCTACTACAGAATAAGCATATGAATTTGCAATAGCATTCCATATTTCATATGTTCCTTTTTCAAATATTTTATTTTGATCGTAAGCACCTGCAGGACCATTAACAAATATTGTTTTTGCATTGTTTATTTCTTTTTTAAACAAATCAATTGTTTTTGTACCAATATCCAAAAACAAAGCATCTTCAATAGGCAGATTTTCTAAATTTACCTCAATTCTTTCACCATTATTTTCATATGCAAAATCAACTGGGTTAATAAATTTATCTCCCCATTTTTCCATAAATTCTTTAGCAGGTTCAAAAAACTTGTTTAAAGAACGATCATATATAAATTTTTCTTGTTTTTTACTGAAAAACTTACCTTGAGCCATATGCATAATTATTCCAGTCACGCCACAAGTTAATATTTTATCCGCAGTACCACTTTCCAATACCTGTTTCATCATTCCAAAAGCATCTGAAACTTTTAACCCACCTAAAATAAAGATAGAAGGTTTTTCTGGGTTTTCCATTACGTTAGTCAATGCTTTAATTTCAGAAATTAACAACCTACCACCAGCAGTAGGTAAAATTTCTTCAAATGCAACCATTGAAGGAGCATTTCTATGTGCCGCTGCAAAGGCTTCATTCACATATATATCTCCAAGTGGTGCCAGATGCCTGATTAAAAATGTATTTAACATTTCTTCAGGAACTAATTTTATAGCATCTTCAAAAGTTGATATTTCTTCACTTAAATATCTAAGATTTCCTAAAAGAATTCCTTCTCCTCTTTTCAAGTTTTTAACCGCTTCTTGTGCGGCAGGTCCTGCAACATCATCGATATATTTAATTTCTATACCGAGTTTTTCTGAAAGTTTTTTTGCATGTTCTTCCAGAGGAATTAAATTGAAATAATCTAACGAATCACCCTGGTGGGCTATTATAGCTAATTTTGATCCCTTTTCTAATAATTCTTTTATTGTTGGTACACTTTTGTTAATTCTGTTTTCATCTACTATTTTTTTTGTTTTTGGATCAAGTGGTGAATTAATATCAACTCTTAAAATGACAGTTTTGTCATAAAAATCAAAATCATCTAAAGTGTTTATTTTGAGAACTGTCATATTATCACCTCACTTATAAAATTTGTACGGCGACTAACAGTCACCGCACGATAATTATCAATAATTGATATTTTTAATGTTTAAATATTTGTTAGTTAATGAAACAGCTTCTAATCTGTCCTTTTGCATTTCCATCGCAGCTCTGATTCCATCTATTGTTTCTGGAATGGTAACTGATTCTTGAGGAATATGAATAGAATATAATATTCTGTCATCAAATACGGTAATTGTTTCTTCCCAAGTGAACACTTCGTATAAGTCTCCTCTTGGATGTCCTAAATCACGAGCAAATTTAAAAATCGCAGCATTTCCTAAAAATCCATCTTCGATTTTTACAACGCGAATTCTTGGATGCTCTTTAAATATTTCTATTACTTCCTGTGTGGTAACAGATTTTTTTGGTTTAGCAGCAACTGTTATAAAATGACCATGAGTAACAGGAGTGTGAACTAACGTCCCTGTAGCTTTTACATGAGGCATTACAAGCATTAAATCCACTGCTTGATGATTTGGAACTTTATCTACCTTCAGGGCATTTGTAAGACCTCTATGATAATCTCCGGGATCAGCCACTCTTCTGACAATTGTAATTATTACATTATCTATCCCAAACGCTCTATCCAACGCATCTACAGTTCTAATTAACCCTGTGGTATTACACGAAGTGAGTTTTAAAAATTGTTTTCCTAATCCTTTTTCAAAATTTGCGTATCCATGGAAGAAAACGTCTGCTATTTCTGTTTTTTCACCACCTTGAAAAATAGCTTTTTTACCGTATTTTTCGTAAAGTTTTTTATTTTTTGCTCCGATGCCAGCACTTGTTGCATCTAATATTATGTCGCATTTTTGTACTAAATCTTCCAAAGTACCTGAAATTGGAATACCAAATTTTTCTAATTTTTCTCTGTTTTCAGGAAGAGCTAAATAAAAGTCATATAGCATTCCTTTTTCTTTCAAAGCTAATACGGGTAATGTTGGTGCAACATCAGCGATTCCAATTAACTCAATATCTTTTTGTAAAGCAACTCCATCAGCCAATCTTTGACCAATTGTACCATAACCTACAACACCCACCTTTACCATGTTTAACAACTCCTTTCTTAAAGTTTTACACTTTTCCGGATTATTGGTTTTGTAAAAAGAGAAATCATTATAGGATGTGGATTAATTCCATTCATTAAATTAAATAATCTTCCTGCAGCTAAATTTCCCATTTCTTCTCGTGGAACTCTAACAGTTGTAAGTTGAAATTGTTCGGCAACGTTTAAATCATCAAAACCAATAACTCCAATATCCTCTGGTATCTTATAGTTATTTTTCTCTAAAATTTTCATTATTTCTATAGCGCATAAATCTTTACTTGTTACAATAATTTCTGGTTTTTCTTTTGCCACATTTAATGTTAATTTTTTTAAATCTGAAACTTCTGTAAAAGAATAAATTTTTGGCGTTAAACCTATTTCAATCAAGGCTTTTTCGTAACCTAATTTTCGTTGTTCGAAACTGTAATGTTCTTCTTTGTAATGAAAATAGACTATTTTTTTATAACCTTTACTTAAAAAAGTTTTTACTATATTATATGTTCCTAAAAATCCATTGCTTACAATACTGTCAACATCAAGTCCCCAAATATATTCATCAACTACAACAACAGGTTTATTATAATTTAAAAAATATTCAATATCTTCCTTTTTCAAACCACCACCAACTAACATGAATCCATCAATTTCATCAAAAGATATATTTAATTTTTTATCTTCAATTGAAAAAATAAACAAATTCGATTTTAATTTTGAAAAATAATCTTTAACCCCAGACATTATGGGAACATAGAAATTGTTTTCAGAATTATGAAGTCCATCGAAAACTTCATCAGTACATCCAATTCCTATATTCCACTTATTTTTCTTGGCTAAATTTTTTGCAAATAAATTTGGTTCGTAACCTAAGGATTTTATAGCCATGATTACCTTTTTTCTAGTTTTTTCGGAAACATTGGGATTATTATTCAAAACTCTTGAAACTGTAGCTATTGAAACATTCGCTATTTTAGCAATATCCTTTGTTGTAATTATATTGTTCACCTCCATTTTGAAAACGCTTACAATTTTTATATACTTAATTATATAAATTATTTAAAAAAAATTCAAATTAGATTAAACTAAATATAAACGTATTATGTTTGATTATACATTTTTATCCTTGAATAAACAATAATATTTAATTTTTGCTGTTTTTTTATAATTTGTGGAGGAGAAAATTTTAGATTTTATAGTATAACTTTGTATAAATAAGCTATATTATTAATAAATTACCAACAATAGATTTCATACAAATCAAAAAAAATGATAATATTTTTATATAAAATTATTTTGTAAGCGTTTTCAATTTAAAACAAAAAGGAGTTGAAAATTATGAAGATTAAAAGGTATTTAGAGAAAAAAGCAGAGCAATTTCTAAATGGCAGGAGAAGTATTAGAGATAATAAAACAAAGAATATATTTGATAAAAGATATTATATTTTTCCAGAAAATATTATAGTAAAAAATTATCATAAAAAACCGATTGCCGTATTTAATCCTGGAGCTTTATTGAAAGATGATAAGTTAAAAGTTTTTCCTAGATTAATATTCGATTATTATAAATATACTTCAAGTGTGGGATGTTTCGAGGTTGAAATTGGAAGAATTTTAAAAGGAATTTTAGATAAGAATTTTGAGACAAAAATAATTTTATATCCTGAGTTTTTATGGGAATTTCTCGGAATTGAAGATCCAAGAGTAATTGAAAATAACGAAGAAATTTTAATGTTATATACTGGAAAAGGTTATGTGGACTTTAACAAGAAAAGAAGAGATGTTCTGTCATTTGCAAAATTAGACAAAGACTTCAAAATAAAAAGAAAAGATTATTTCAAAATTTCTGATAGAAATGAATTTTTTTTACCGGAAACTATAAAAGACAGTGCATTTTTAGATTTTAAAGAAGGCAATGTGTCTTTACTTACCAGAATCCAGTTAAAAGATAAATTTTTTTGTTGGCGGGGAATAGCAAATATTAATAAATTAACTATTGATCCAGAATCTTTACATCCTGTTTTTGCAATGGAAGAGTGGGAAACAAAGGTAGGATGGTCTACCAATACTATTAAATTATCTAATGATGAATATTTAGTAGGCTGGCATGCTGTAATGAAAAATGATCTTTCTTATAAGAATGGTTTTGCTATAGTAAATGGAAAAGGGGAATTATTAGGAATTAGTGATTATTTATTATATCCAGAAGGATTGACTGAAAATTATGGAGATAGAGCTTTTGTTATTTTTGGAAATGGTCTTGTAAAATATGAAGATTATATTATATGGATAGGTGGTATTTCAGATTATGGCATAGGTATTTTCATTACAACATTAAAAGACATAATGGAAAACATTAGGATAATATAAAAATCAAAGTAAAAAAGCCTTTCAGAATTTTTGAAAGGCTTTTTTATTATTTAATTAATATTATTGAATAAGATAAACAACTAAGACGGTGATAAATATTACAATTATTGAATTCATGTTTAAAAAAGATAGTATAAGTGCAGTGATAAAACCAATAATACCAGAAAAAATATTTCCTGTAGAATAAAAAATATCGGGAATAATTAACATCCCTAAAATTGTGTACGGGATATATTTAAAAAATTTTTTTAAAAAAGAATTAGAAGTCAATTTCTCAGCAATAAAAAAAGGAACAATTCTGGGAATCAAAGTAACAATACTCATTAATATAATAGTTATAATATATTTATTCATTAATATCATTCCCTATGTGTTTTTCAAAATATGCAAAGATAAAGGATATAATAACAGATACAATAATTATACTAAAATACTTCGGAAGATAATTTCTTACAATTATATAAATAATGATAGAAATTATAACGCTTAAAAATTCATAATATGATTTTTTTATATTTGGAATTAAAATACTCAAAAACATTGCATATAATGCTATTCCCATACTATTTTTTAGCGTAGTATTAAATGTTGATGAAAATAATAACCCTATTAAAGTACCAAAATTCCAACCCAGATATGATATTGATATTAATCCAAAAAAGTAATTAAAGGTAATTCTATTTTTATTATTAAAATAAGCTATAGAAAATGTTTCATCAGTGATACCCAAAGAAAGAAAATAGAAATATTTATTTTTTTCAGATTTTGTAGCAATAGTAGAAGACATTAATATATGTCTTAGATTAAGAAAAAAAGTTGTTATAACAATTTCAAAAATAGAAGCATTTTTTAACATTTCAACTGCAACAAATTGACTAGCACCGGCAAATACCATTAAAGACATAAGCCATCCAACATATCGTGGATAATTATATGTCTTTACTAAAATTCCAAAAGCAATTGCTATTGTAATATAACCTATAGAAATGGGAATTCCATCTTTTAATCCTCTAATAAATTCTTTCATGTTAAACGACTCCTAAATATTTTTTTTATTATACCATAATTTAAATCAGGAAGAAATATAAATTAAAAATGTTTAATTTATATTAATAAAAAACTATAAATAGTTATCTTATATTATAATCAAGTTTAATAAGGGATAATCTGTTTTTGATTTCTATGTTAAATATGTTTTAATATTATCGGTAACGTTATCGGTAACGTTACCGATAATTGGGGTAATAAATTTTCGGGGTGATAAATATGAAAAAAAAAGAAATTACAATTAAAGATATTGCAAATATTGCAGGAGTTTCTATAAATACAGTTTCACGAGCTTTAAATAATAAACCTGATATAAATGAAAAAACAAAAAAAAATATATTAAAAATAGCAAAAGAGTTAGGATATGTTAAAAATGTAACTGCCAGTTCTTTGCGCAATAAAAAAACAAAAACAATTGGTGTTCTTTTCAAAGATATAACTAATCCTTTTTTTGTTGAAGTTTTAAAAGGAATAGAAAAAGCTACAAAAGAAAATAATTATAGTTTAATTTTAATGGATGTTGAAAAAGATTATAATGTTGAAAAAAAAGCTTTAAAAATAATGGCAGAAAAAAGAGTAGATGGCATAATCCTAAGTCCAGTAAGAGGCGCAAATAGAAAATTTAAAGATATTATGCGACTGGGAATACCTTATGTAATATTAGGCGATCATTTTGAAAGTATTGACGCTGATGAAATTTATGCAGATGATGTAAAAGGAGGGTATATTGCTACAAAACATCTTATCGAAAGTGGTGGGAAAAATATTATTTTTTTAAGTGTGAAAAATCATAATTTTGTATCTTATTCTAGATTTTTGGGTTATAAAAAAGCCTTTGAGGAATTTAAGTTAACAATAAATGAAAAGCTAATTTTTGAGATTGATGAAGATGTAAATGCAGCTTATAAAAAAACAATTGAAATCATAAATAAAAAAATCTTTTTTGATTCCATATTTTGTTTCAATGATATTTTAGCTTTTGGTGCTCTAAAAGCCTTAAGAGAAAAAGGTTTCAATATACCAGATGACATAAAGATAGTTGGATACGATGACATAATATATTCATCAATTATTGATTTAACAACCATTCGAATACCAAAATTTGAATTAGGCTATAAATCTTTTCATATGCTTTTAAATAAAATAAATAACAAAACAAAAAAAGGGGAAAAAATAATTCTTGATGTTGAATTAATACAGAGGAAAACTACATAGATATCTTAAAAACAGGGGGTGTATTTATGAAAAAGTTTGTTTTGGGTATATTAGCACTTTTATTAGTTGTATCTAGTGTTTTTGCTGCATCAAATGATTTGGAAATTTTCAGTTGGTGGACTGGTGGTGGTGAAGAAGAAGGTTTAATGGCCTTATTTGCAAGATTTAATCAGTATTATCCAGATATCAATATTATTAATGCCGCTGTAGCTGGTGGTGCAGGAACAAATGCAAAAGCCGTTTTGAAAACACGTATGCTTGGAGGAAATCCTCCAGATTCTTTCCAGGTTCATGCTGGTATGGAATTGACTGATACTTATGTAATTCCTGGATTAATGGAACCATTGACAAATTATTTAAAAGAATGGGGAGTATATGATAAGTTCCCTAAAGATGTTATGAAAATAGTCAGCTATCAAGGTGAAGTTTATTCTATACCCGTAAATGTACATAGAGGGAATGTAGTATTTTATAACAAAAAAATATTCAAAAAATTAGGATTAACAAAGGAACCAACAACATGGGCTGAATTTTTTGATGCTTTAAAAAGAGCTCAAGCTGCTGGATATATTCCTTTAGCTTTAGGTGATAAAAACAAATGGACTACAACACATTTATTTGAAAATATTATGTTATCACTTTATGGTCCAGAAAGTTATAAGGGATTATTTGAAGGAAAAACTTCATTTAATTCGCCTGAAATGGAAATGTCTCTTGTTCTTTTAGAAAGATTAATACCTTTCTTTAATAGAGATCACTCTGCATTAACCTGGCAGGATGCTGGAAGGCTGGTTTTTGAAGGAAAAGCTTTATTTAATGTAATGGGCGATTGGGAAGAAGGTTATTTTAAAACTTTAGGTTGGACTCCTGGTGTCGATTTTGGTTGGTTTGCTCTTCCTGGAACATCTAATGCATTTATGTTTATTTCTGATACATTTGGGTTACCTAAAAATGCACCTCATAGGGAAAACGCATTAAAATGGTTAAAATTCATCTCTACAAAAGAAGCTCAGGATATTTTCAATCCTATAAAAGGATCTATCCCTGCAAGAATTGATGCAGATAAATCTAAATATGATGTATATTTGACATGGTCAATGAATGATTTCGCTACTGTATCTGTTGTACCTTCAATTATTCATGGGTCTGCTGCTCCAGAAGGTTTTGTTACAGGTTTAAATGATGCTCTTAATAGATTCCTTGTAAAGAAAAATATTTCCAATACATTAAGAGATATAATGTGGGCTGCTGAAGATGAAGGTTATGTAACTGAGTAATAATGTAAAACCCGGTTCTTAGAACCGGGTTTTATAAAATAAGGTGGTGAAAATATGAGCATTCAAAGAAGAAAATCTAAAATTGGCTTTTTTATTATACTTCCATCATTAATATTAATAGGTATATTTGTATATTATTTTATTTTTTTGACAATAAGAACGTCTTTTTCCAATTGGAATAGTTTTGGTAGTTTATTAAGGGGAATATATAAATTTGTTGGATTTAGAAATTATCAAAGAATTTTTATGGATGAACGTTTTCAAACAGATTTATGGAATACTTTATACTTTACACTCTTTTTTATTTTTGGTTCCATAAGTCTTGGACTGTTCCTGGCTAATATGATTGATAAAGGAATTAAAGGTTCAAGATTTTTTCAAAATTTATTTTTATTTCCTATGGCTATAGCTTTTGTTGTTACAGGAACAGTATGGAGCTGGATATTCGCTCCTGGAAATATTCCAAAAGACCCGCAGGGAATAAATTTATTATTAAAAATTTTCGGATTAGAAAATTTGCAATGGTTGTGGTATACCAGTTCCGAAAGTATTTATCACTTTAATTTTGCTTTAATACCTGTTATTATTGCAGCAATATGGCAAATGTCCGGTTATATTATGGCCATGTATTTAGCAGGTTTAAAAGCTATTCCAGAAGAAATACTGGAAGCAGCAAGGGTTGATGGAGCAAATGAAAATTATATATTCTGGAAAATAAAAATGCCTTTGCTAAAACCAATTACATTAAGTGCTATGATTGTTCTAGGACATGTATCTTTAAAAATTTTCGATTTAATATATGCCATGACAGGTAGCGGTCCAAATAATGTCACAGATGTTCCAGCTATTTATATGTTTGAATTGACATTTAGATCTAATAAATATGCTATGGGTTCTGCTATATCTGTTATTATGTTATTAATGGTTGCAATAATTATTATTCCATACCTTTATTATTCCCTTAGAAGGGGCGTGAGTTCATGACAAAAATTAAAATAACTATTTCATATATAATATTGATATTAGTATCTTTATTTTTTATTACGCCATTTTATGTCACTTTAATAACAAGTTTTAAACCATTAAGTGAAATTTCCATCGCTACTATGTGGAATTTCCCAAAACATTTTTCTTTTGACGGATTTATTGGTGCATTTAAGAAATTAGCTCCTAATATGAAAAATAGTTTTTATTTAACAATCCCGGCAACAATTATATCAGCTTTTTTAGGGTCTATAAATGGATTTGCTCTTTCTAAATTAAAATTTAAATTTTCAAATCTCATTTTTGCACTTATCTTATTCGGTATGTTTATCCCTTATCAAAGTGTTTTATTTCCTTTAATACAATTTTTTCAGAAAATTGGGCTATATGGCACAATTCCTGCGTTAATTATAATACATGTAATTTATGGTATACCAATCACAACACTTATGTTTAAAAATTATTATGAAGAAGTCCCTGATGAATTAATAGAAGCCTCTTCTATTGATGGTGCAAACCTATATGATGTTTATACAAAAATTTTATTGCCAATCTCACTACCAGGTTTTGTTGTCGTCGCTATCTGGCAATTTACAAATATATGGAATGAATTTCTGTTTGCAGTAACAGTTACCAGTAATCCTGCCAAACAACCTATAACCGTAGCTCTTGTTAACTTAGCAGGAAGTCAGGTTGTTGAATGGAACATACAGATGGCAGGTGCTTTGATTGCTGCCTTACCAACACTTATTGTATATATTGCACTTGGAAAATATTTTATAAAAGGTCTTTTAGCCGGGTCAGTAAAAGGATAGGTGGTTTTATGAATATATTTAATATAAAATATATCGATCATTTTTTAGAGATTAAAAATAACAATTATATACTTAGATTTTATATAGAAAAAATCCCCGAAGGATTTATTGTTAGAGGAAAAATAAAGGGAAAACCTGGTCGAATTGAAATTTTTAGAGATATTGGCGACAGATTTTTATTTATAAATAACTGGCAAAGTTCGGGAAGTTCAAAAGTTATTGATACAGATAAATATTATACATCTCATATGAAAAAGTCAAAATGTAGTGATCATATCTTTTCAGAATTAATTAAGGAAAGTATTGTTTCTGATTATTTTTTAGGTAAAAAAAATGCTTTATATGGATTTTTGACTTCAAAAATTGCACACCCATTTTTCATTATTAAAAACAACGAAATTATCGGATATCTTGATTATTTTGATAAAATTTTTGATGATTTTACAAATATTGAATCCTTTATTTATTTAGAAAATATGCCTTTAGAAAAACTTCTGGAAATTTATGCAGATTATGTAAAAGCTGAAAACAATATTAAATTTTCCAAATGGAAGCCTGTTGTATGGTCCTCTAAATATTTATATTTAAAAAAATTTAAATGGAATAATATTTTAAAAAATCTTGAATTATCAAAAGATTTTAAATATGATGTTTTTCAATTAGATGATTCATGGCAAAAAGATATTGGAGATTGGATACCTAAAGATTCATTTCCAAAAATTTCCGAAATATCTAAAACTATTAATAATTACGGATATATTACAGGTTTATGGTTAGCGCCATTTAGCATATCAGAGACATCAGAAATTTTCAAAAAACACAAAGAATGGTTAATAAAAGATGAAAATAATTTACCAAAAGTGGCTTATATTTATTTTAACAAAAAAATATATGCTTTAGATACAACTCACCCTGATGCACAAGAATATATCAAGAAAACATTTTTGTATTTAAAAAATAATGGAATACAATATTTTAAAATTGATTTTTTATTCTCTGGAGCTACTCCAGGAAAAAGATATTTAAATGTTACTCCTATTGAAGCCTATCATATTGGTATGAAAATTATAAAAGAAAGTTTAAAAGATAATTTTATTTTAGGCTGTAAAGCTCCCTTATTAACTTCATTTAATTATGTAGATGGAATGGAAATAGGAACATCGCCACATTGTAATATTGATGATTATGACTTTGTATACCCCTATGTTTATTCGTTAAAAAATACAATTTCTAAATTTTTCATAAATGAAAAATGGTGGTGGAATAATCCAAGTTGTTTATTATTAAACACAAAAAACTCCGGATTAAATAGTAAAATAGTTGAAATGTATGCTTATGTATCAAGTTTTTTAAATAATATGACTATACAATGTGATGATTTATCAAAAGAATTAAAAAAAGATATATATTTCAAAACTTTAAAGTTTAGAAATGGAACATATAGTGTTAAAGGATTAATGAATATTAATAATGAATACGAAATAATATCTTACTTACCATTTTATGGAAGAACAAATATAAAGATAAATTTAAACAATATTGAATATAAAATTTTTTCAGATATAGAATATCCAGAATTAGAAAAGACTATAAAATTAAAAAATGATAAAAGATTATTCTACTATTACAGCGAAAAGAGTGATAATAATGCTTGAAAGAAGATATAATCCCATTACTGATGAATGGGTAATGATATCCTCCTCAAGACAAAAAAGACCAAATCTTCCTAAAAATAGCTGCCCAATTTGTCCTGGGGCATTAGAGTTACCTGCTGAATATGATTTAGTAAGTTTTGAAAATAGATTTCCGGCATTAAAAAAAGATGCACCGGAAATTGAAAATAAAAGTAAAGTTCTAATTAAAGAGAAATCTCAAGGTTTTTGTGAAGTTATTGTATATACCAAAGAACATAATTCTGAGTTATCCAAAATGTCAATAAAGCAAATTGAAAAATTAATAAATATGTGGGCTGATAGAACTTTAACACTTTCAAAATATGACTTTATAAAATATATATTTATTTTTGAAAACAAAGGGAAAGAAGTTGGAGCTACTTTGCCACACCCTCACGGACAATTATATGCATTTCCTTTTTTGCCCCCAAGAATAAAAGCAAAAATGCAATCCATGAAAAAATGGTATGTTGAAAAGAAAACCTGTACTATATGTGAAATTATCAAAGAAGAAATTAAAATAAATGAAAGAATCATATATGACACAGAAAATTTTATTGCCTTAGTTCCTTTTTACGCTCGTTATCCATATGAAGTACACATTTATCCAAAAAGACATATTGAAACAATTTATGAATTATCAAACAAAGAAAAGAAAGAATTCGCCCTTGTTCTAAAAGTTATTACAAATAAATATAATAAATTATTTGATACTCCATTTCCTTATATGATGATGTTTTTTCAAAAACCTTTTAATATAAATAAGAGTACACATTTCTTTCATTTCCATGTAGAATTTATCTCTCCAATGAGAGGTCCGAATTTAATAAAATGGATTGCCAGTGTAGAAAGTGGAACATGGGCTTTTATAAACCCTGTTGATCCTGAAAAGGCGGCAGAACAATTGAAAAATATAAAGGTGGAGATAAAATGAAATATAGAGCTCCAGGAAGAATTAATATAATAGGAGAACATACTGATTATAATGATGGATATGTATTACCTTTTGCAATAAATAAATATATTTTTTTAGATATAAAAAAATCAGATAAATTTTTATTTCATTCAAAAAATTTAAATCAAGAAATATCCATAAACGAATTAAGAAAAACTAATACCTGGGCAGATTATATTATTGGTATTATACTAGAAATCAAAAAAAAGTATTCTGACATACCTCCTATGGAATTTTATATTGATTCAACATTACCAATTGGTGCAGGGCTTTCCAGTTCTGCTGCTCTGGAAATTGTTTCTGCATATGCCATTAATGACATATTTAATTTAAATTTAACAAAAGAAGAGATAGCAAAAATTTCATGGAAAGTTGAAAATCAATATATTGGTTTAAATTGCGGTATTATGGATCAATATGCTTCTGCTCTCTCAAAAGAAAAAAATGCTTTACTAATAGATACATTCACAAAAAAATATGAATATATCCCCTTAAATTTAAAAGATTATAATTTTTATATTATAAATTCCGGGGTGAAACATGAATTAGGAAACACAGAATACAATATTAGAAAAAAGCAATGTAATCTGGTACTTGAAAAATTAAACAAAAAAACTTTTAAAGATGTGTCATATGATGATCTATATTTTCTGGATAGTATTTTATATAAAAGGGCAAAACATATTCTTGACGAAAATAATAGAGTATTAAAAACTGTAGATGCTCTAAAAATGGGGAATATTGAAATTATAGGAGAATATTTATTTGAATCCCATGAAAGTTTAAAAAATTTATACGAAGTCTCCTGTGAAGAAATAGATTTTATCGTTGAATATTTAAAAAATAAAATATGCGGAGCTCGAATTGTTGGCGGTGGGTTTGGCGGTTCTGTTTTGATTCTTTCTAAAAAGAATAAAATCGAATACTATATTAATGATTTATCCTATCAATATGAAAAAAAATTTAACATAAAACTCCATTATTTTAAGGTAGAAAGTTCAAATGGTGTTGATAAAATTGAATAAATAATATATTCTAAAAAATTAAAGAGATAAGTATAGGTATCGCAACTGATAAAACTACTCCTTGTCCGAATCCTATTAATGTATTTTCTTTATTGGTACTTTTAGAAACTACCCCCAGTAACGTATCCATAGTTGTTGCACCACCTATAGAAATAGCTCCTAATTGTGAAAATTTTGAATAAATCGGAATTAAAATAATCCCTAACACTTCTCTTATAACATTTGCAGTAAAAGATACGGCTCCCAAAAATGGGGAGTGTAAGGAACTTATCATTATTCCAGATAAAGAATACCATCCCAAACCAGCTGAAGCACCTGCTGCTTCTTTAAATGTTAAATTAGTAAACAAAGAAACTAAACCTCCAAAAAAAAGGCTACCAACAATTATTAAAAATGATTGAATAAATATAGTTTTCAAACTCTTTTTTATTTTAAATAAAATATTTTCTTCAGATCCAATATCAACACCAACAGTAAAAACAAGCAACATTAATAACACAGTTATTAAATTTCCTGGAATACTAAATTTAAAAAAGTATCCACTTAAAATACCCATAATAACAGAACTAAGTAATAAAATCATTTACTATTCCCCCTAAAAAATTTTTCATATATTGTTGTTAAAACCACACTTCCAGCAATTGAAAATAAAGCTATATATAATGATAAATATCCTATTTCTGATAATTTTGATATTAAATCTTGATCTGAACCTATTTCAAACCCCATAAAAAATAACAATAGAACTGTAATATAGGTAACTGGTTTATATCTTTTTATAAACGATAACTTTCCTTTCATCCCTAAAAACATTCCAACCAAAAAAGATATTAATATTATCCATAGCATCATATCATCTCCTTGAATAGAAAAAACGGCAACCCTATTCCAAGGCTGCCAATAATAATTATATCATAAAATTCATATTATGTCAAGTTAATTTTTCTTGCTATAAAAACACTTTTTTTATGCCAGATATTGACTTTACAGTCAAATTATGGTATTATATAATTGATTAACATATATGAAATATTTTTCATGCTTTTTGTTATTTAAAACTATAAATAGTAATAAAATATATATAAATGCAATATTATTTTTTTTATTTTAATATGGAAGGAGTGGTTTTGTGGCAAGACAAAAGTGGGGTTCAAGGTGGGCGTTTGTTTTAGCTGCCATCGGGTCAGCTGCTGGATTAGGTAATGCATGGAGATTCCCTTATATGGCTTATTCAAATGGTGGCGGAGCTTTTTATATTCCATATTTCGTTGCTTTATTTTTAGCCGGTATTCCAATTTTGATGGCTGAATTTGGAATAGGTCAGGGTCTTCAAAGTAGTGCTCCAAAGGCTTTAGGGAAAATAACTAAAGGTGCTGAAGCAATTGGTTGGTGGGCTGTAATTACTGGAGCTATAATTACTTTTTATTATAATGTAATTATGGCATGGATATTTAACTATTTATATTTTTCATTAGGAACTGCGTGGAAAGATGATCCAAAGGGGTTTTTCTTTGGTGATTTCTTAAAATTAACCGATGGCCCAGGGCAACTCGGCGGATTGAGATGGCCTATTGTTATCGGACTTCTTATTTCATGGTTATGGATATATTTAATATTAAGAAAAGGTACAGAATCTGTTGGAAAAACAGTTATGTGGACAGTTCCATTACCAGTAATTTTATTATTACTTTTAGGAATTAGAGGCGTTACATTACCAGGAGCAGCTACAGGTTTAAATTTCTTATTTGAACCAAACTTTTCAAAATTAGGCGATCCAAGAGTTTGGGCTAATGCTTTTGGGCAAATTTTCTTCTCATTAAGTGTTGCATTTGGTATTATGATAGCATACGGAAGTTACAATGATAAAAAGAATGATGTTGCAAATAATGCTATTATTACTGCCCTTGGTAATTCTGCTACATCATTTTTAGCCGGTATCGCTGTATTCTCTGTTTTAGGTTATATGGCTCAACAAATGAGCGTACCTGTAGACAAAGTTGTTAGTGGTGGAGTTGGGTTGGCATTTGTTGTTTATCCACAGGCAATATCATTGATTCCCGGTGGAGTTATAGTTCAATCGATTATAGGTTTAGCTTTCTTCATAATGTTATTAACATTAGGAATTGATTCTGCCTTCTCTTTAGTAGAAGCTATAGAAGCTGCTGCTGGAGATAAATTCAAAGTTAATAAAAAATCATTTTTAATTGGATTCTCAATATTGGGCTTTATTTTTGGTCTTTTATTTGCAACTCAGGGTGGTTTGTATTGGTTAGATATTATAGATCATTTCATGGGTACATACGCATTATTGGTTGTTGGTATTTTAGAATCCATCATTATTGGTTGGGTATTAGGAGCAGAAAATCTGAGAGAATATATAAATTCAGTATCTGAAATAAAAATTGGCAAATGGTTTGATATTTCTTTAAAATACATTATCCCTATTGTATTAATTGCTATATTAGGGTTAAATATAGCAGATGAAATTAAGAATCCATATGGTGGTTATGAATCATGGGCACTAACTGTTGGCTTTATTATTTTCCTAATTGTACCAATAATAGCATTTATATTCTCAAAATTACCTTCAAAAGATGATAAATATAGTGAAAAAGTGACGAAAATTACTATTGAAGAAGAATAAGGGGGCTAAAATATGTCTGGAAGCGCTATATTCTTTATGATTTTTGCTGGAGTTGTATTATTTGGTGGTTTAGCATGGTCTTTAAATATTGCAGCAAAAGCAAATAAAAAATAATAAAAGCGATGCGTAAAGCATCGCTTTTATTCAATTTCGGAGATGATATCGTGAGGATTATCTGTTTAGAAAACAATTTTATTAGTTTGAAACTATTTCCTGATTTAGGAGCTAAAATTGCTTCTATTTTTTATAAACCACAGAGTTTTGAAGTTTTATTTAGAACTACTGAATATAAATTACCTAAATACGGAGATCCTTTTGAAAATTATGATACTTCAGGAATCGATGAAATGTTTCCAAACGTAGATAAAGGGAAATATCCATT
Source organism: Marinitoga sp. 1154 (assembly GCF_013363285.1). Lineage (NCBI taxonomy): Bacteria > Thermotogati > Thermotogota > Thermotogae > Petrotogales > Petrotogaceae > Marinitoga > Marinitoga sp. 1154. The sequence continues at coordinate 132,469 of NZ_LBFB01000002.1, forward strand.
TGAAGAATATTTCGGCGAAATTTTACCAGATCATGGAGAATTATGGTCTATTCCATGGAACTGTTATAAAAAAAATAATAATATTCATTGTGAAGTAATAAGCCCCAAATTTAATTATATTTTCAAACGAACAATCCACTTAGAAAAAAATAAAATTTTTTTGGCTTATTCTGTAAAAAATTTATCTAATAATATATTTAGAGGATTTTGGACATTTCACGGTTTAATCGCTATCGATGAAAATAGCGAAATAATATTAAACGTTAAAAAAGTTATAAATGTACATAAAAGCAAATTTCTTGGTAACGTGGAAAACATATGTTCTTACCCTGAATACAATAATTATAGATTAAATAAATTTTTACCAAAAAGCTCTAAAAATACTGAAAAATTCTATTTAATAGATAAAGTTACATCTGCTGGTTTAACTCTAAATAACAACAAATTATTATATACTATAGAATTCCCCGAAATTCCCTATTTAGGTATATGGAAAAATGAAGGTGGTTTCAAAAATCAATTTAATTGTGCTTTAGAACCATCTAATGGTTTTTATGATTCTCTAGAAATTGCAAAAAAATACCAAAAAATTCTCACTTTTCAGCCTTTTGAAGAAAAAAAATGGGATTTTAGAATAATATTAAATGATTAGACTATCAAAAAGGTAAATACTATCAGCTATATTTCTACAAACTCCAACGTTTTATTTCTTACAAAAAATGTAGAAATTATAAAATTTTGTGATATAATATAATTAGTTATACGAATAAAACATGGAGGTGATTGTATGAAAAATTTTGTTTTTTATAATCCTACAAAAATAATTTTTGGAGAAAATACTATAAGCAAAATTGGCGAGGAAATTAAAAAATTTGGTCTCAATAAAATTTTATTGCATTATGGAAGCGGCTCAATAAAAAGAAACGGTGTTTATGATCAGGTTATAAATTCTTTAAAAGAATATAATATTGAATGGATTGAAGTTTCTGGAGTAAAACCTAATCCAAGATTATCTAAGGTATATGAGGGTATAAAATTCGCAAAAGAACACAATGTTGATGGAATACTTGCAGTTGGTGGTGGTAGTGTAATAGATTCTGCAAAAGCTATAGCTGGTGGCTTTTATTATGATGGTGATATATGGGATGCATATTCAAAAAAATATATCATAAAAAAAGCTTTGCCTTTATTTAGTGTTTTAACATTATCAGCTACTGGTTCTGAAATGAATGGAAATTCAGTTATAACAAAAGAAGAAACCAAACAAAAATGGTCTACTCACTCTAAAGAATTATATCCAAAAGTATCCATTATAGATCCAACAGCCCAATATTCTCTACCAGAAAAACAAACCATTAATGGTGCTGTTGATGCTATTAGTCATGTTATGGAATATTATTTTGATGGAACTCCTGGAACAGAAATACAACATCAAATTGCAGAAGGAATTATTAGAACTGTAATAAAAAACACAGAAATTTTATTAGAAAATCCTAAAGACTATAATGCTCGTTCAAATCTTGCCTGGAGTGCAACTTTAGCATTAAATGGTCTTTTAAATGCAGGTTCATCAGGTGGTGATTGGGCAAGTCATGCACTTGAACATTCTGTCTCTGCTATTTTTGATATAGCCCATGGAGAAGGATTGGCAATTATTTTCCCTGCATGGTTAGAATATGTAAAAAATGACAACTTAGAAATATTTGATAGGTTTGCTAATGAAATATTCAATATTGACACAGGAAATGCTGCTATAGATGCTAATTTAGGTATTCAAGCATTAAAAGAATGGTATAAAAAAATAGGCCAACCAATATCATTAAAAGAGATAGGTGCAAAAGAAGAGGATATTGAAACACTTGTTAAAAATGCTGTTCAAATGGCGCCTATGGGAAAATTAAAAAAATTAGAAGAAAAAGATATTAGAGAAATTTATACTATAGCCTTTAAAAACAAGTGACGCAAGCGTCACTTGTTTTTATTTCTTTTTATATTCTTTATATATAATTTCTTACTTTATTATTAAAATAATTAATACTATGTGCTGACGCAAAACGTCTGTTGTTTTTATTTCTTTTTATTACAACGTATTTCTATTGTATAAATCTATTATTAATTTTACCTCTCCAGAACCTTTATCCAACATTTTGGCTATTTCATTTATACTCATTCCCCTATTATAATATTCTATAATTTTATCTTTTAATGAGTTTTCTTTCAATTCCTTATTCTTGGCTAATTGTTTTATCAACATTTCTTCATTTTGTCGGTTTCCAATATTTTCTTCTATTTGATCTGTTTGTGCTGTATAAGATTCTCTAAATGTATTTTGAAGATTATAATATTCATTGTTGACTCTTTTTTTATCTTCAATATCTGGCATTTCTACTTTTTTAGAATCCAAACTCGAAAAATGTGATTTTTCCTTTTTTATTCTTTCTACAGTTTTAACTCTCATCAATTCATCATTCTTTTTTTCCAGATCCGTAAGCATGGAAAATGATTTCATATAAGCTTCATCCGCATCTTTTATCAACTGATCCAATATTTCTATTTTATTATCAAGTGCTCGTAACCTCGAAGAAGTTATTTTTTGAAACCTTGCCAATAAAGTATTGGATTGATCCTCAATTGATGAATCAATCGAAATAGAAAAATTATTAAATTTTCTCCATAACGATATTATTAACGATAAATTTATCAAAGAAACGACTGATAAAATTATTAACCAAACAAAAATTATTAATGTTACCATATCTACTTCCTTTCTAATGTCACTTCAGGAAATTCTATTTCACCTGTATTTTTCCATAATAAGTAATTTTCCGTAATTTCTGTTGGATTTGGTATAACTTTGATAAAATCCCAATTTTCCGGTTTATATATATATAATGTTGCACTATTTAAATTTATTTTCTGATCATCTAAAGAAAATTCATATTCATTATTACCTTTTTTTTGAATAAATCCTTTAATTTCAGATTTTTCTATAACATTAATTTTATAACCATCACTAACCGATACTGTTGATTGAACACTGATTAATTCAAACATTCTTCCAGTTTTTTTGGTCAAATTAGAAATGAAATCTTCATATACCTTTCTTTTTTCAGAATCTGGTTTTTTATAACTTTCTAATAACTTATTATATGATTTTTCATCTTTAGCCTGAACCGTTACTTTTGATAACATAATAACATTTCCATTATCCTGAATATAATAATAATTATCATTGTTAATTATATCAAAATCTATCCTTGCATTTTTAGCCATAAAATAATTAAAAATACCTATACCAACTATAAATATTAAAGCAAAAATAATAAAATTAGATGAGTTCCTCTTTTGTTGTCCTTCCGCCATTTAAATTCCTCCTTGAATTTTTATATTTTCTTATTATATAATACCACAAAATGTGGTAAAATTAAAGGAGTATTCATGAAAAAGGAGGAGTTGTATGAGAATATTAAGTGGTATGCGTGCAACTGGAAAATTGCATCTTGGACATGTGTTAGTTTTAGAAGATTGGAAAAAATTGCAGGATGACGGTAATGAAACATTCTTTTTCGTTGCTGACTGGCACGCTTTAACTACTCATAAAGAAGAGAGTAACATTATATATCAATCAACACTTGATATAGTTAGAGGATATTTAGCTGCAGGTATAGATCCAGAAAAGTCTGTTATTTTTGTTCAATCTGCTATTAAAGAACATGCTGAACTATATTTATTATTTAATATGTTAGTTTCTGTAAGCAGATTGGAAAGGATTCCTACATACAAAGATTTAAAAGAAAATTTAGAAAACAGAGATCTTTCAACTGCAGGATTTTTAACTTATCCTGTATTACAAACTGCAGACATTCTGATTTATAAAGCAACTGGTGTTCCTGTAGGCGAAGACCAGGTATATCACATTGAATTAAGCCGTGAAATTGCAAGACGATTTAATAATCTATACAAAGAAATATTCCCGGAACCAAAACCACTTGTTACAAGGATTCCTAAACTTCCTGGAACAGATGGAAGGAAAATGTCAAAAAGTTATGGGAATATTATAATGATAGATGAAAATTCAGAAAGTTTAAAAAAGAAAATTATGCCAATGATGACAGATCCAGCGAGAATGAGAAGAACTGATCCTGGAGATCCAGAAAAATGTCCAGTATGGGATTATCATAAAGCTTTTACGCATAAAAATCAAGAATTAAATTGGGTAGCAAATGGTTGTAAAACCGCCGATATTGGTTGTGTTCAATGTAAAAAATTACTACTAAAAAATATGGAAGAAAGATTAAAACCTATATGGGAAAAATATAGTAAAATATCAGATAAAGATGTTTTAAACGTTATACATGAAGGAAATAAAAAAGCTTCAAATATTGCCCAAAAAACGCTTGCCGAAGTGCGGGAGGCTATGAATCTCAGGTGGTGATTTAAATGTTTTCCGATTTAAACATTGAATTAGATATATTTTCAGGTCCTTTTGAAACGCTTGTTCAACTGATTAAAGATAAAAAAATCCCTGTAAGATTATTATCTGTATCAAAAATAGCCAGTATATTCAATGAATATATTGAAAAAAATTATGATAATCTTGATGATATCGGCGAATTTCTGAGAATAGCATCTTATCTTACATTATTAAAATCAAAAGAACTACTTCCACGTTCTGATGAAAACAAAGAATTCACACGAGAAAGAAATACTTTATACAATATAATTGAAGATTATGAAAAAATAAAAGAAACTATGCAAATTTTACAAAAAGATTTTGGAAAAAATACAACGAAAAAATCAGTAAAAATCAAAACTTCACGTTTTGATAAAGATAAAATCCATAAACAACTGGAATTATATATGTATGATTATCTACAAATACAACAAAAATTGGAAATATTAAAAGAGAGTTTTACTGTTGAAGAAGCCGTAGAAGAGTTAAAAAACAAAGATAGATTCACAATAAAGGAACTATATGTAATCGCAAATCATGAACGCTTACGATTTATTGTATATTTTCTTGCCTCTTTAATGCTGGTTAGAAATGGGTTACATTATATAACGGATAATTATGAATTTATAAAAAATACAGAAGAGGTGTCTGTAAATGAAAAATAAACACCTTATACCAATAATTGAAGCAATGCTTTTTTCAAAACCTTCTGGATTTAGTTCAAAGGAAATATCTGAAAAATTAAATGAACCAGAAGAAAAAATTAATTCTATACTTATTGATATATGGGAACATTATAATTCCGAAATACATGGTATAGAATTAGAAAATTTTGAGGGTAAATATAGATTTACAATAAAAAATGAAATAAAAAGTATATTGAATCCAAAACCAAGAGTTTTTTCTCTTACTGAATCACAATTTGAAATATTGGCAATATTATTGTTAAATGGACCTTCTTCAACTACAGAAATAGAAAAATCAAGAGGAAAATCATCGTATCATCAAATAAAAAAGCTTTTAGAAATGGGATTAATTATAAAAAAAAGAAAAGAAAATGCGAAAAATAGATATTTATACGCTCTTTCTGAAATGTTTTTTGAATTATTACCGGAAAAAACTATAAATAAATTAAGAGGTGCTAAAATTGATAAAACTTCAAACGTTTCTTCAAAAAATAGGTGAAGGCTCAAGAAGAGAAATTGGAAATTTAATTATATCTGGAAAAGTTAAAGTAAATGGTGAAATAATACGAGAACCATGGTTCAAAGTTGTAGAAGAGGATATTATTGAAATAAATAACAAAAAAATTCATGTCAAAGATAAAATTGAAGAAGCGGAAAATTATGTTTATTATTTAATTCATAAACCAGTTGGATATTTATCAGCATTGAAGGATGATAGAGGAAGAAAAACAATAACCGATTTAATAAAAAATAAAATTAAAGAAAAGGTTTTTCATGTAGGAAGATTGGATTATAATACCTCTGGATTAATGTTACTCACAAATGATGGAGACCTTGCTAACTTACTTCTTCATCCAAAAAGAAAAATTTATAAAACATATAAAGTTTTAATAAACAAACACATAAAAGAAAAGGATTTAAAAATTCTAGAAAATGGAATTTTAATTGAAGGTGGCTATAAAACTCAACCAGCAACTATTGAAAAGGTTCAAAAAAAAGGTAAATATTCAGAAATAACTTTAAGCATACATGAAGGTAAAAAAAGGCAAATTAGATTAATGTTTAAAGCTCTGGGATATAATGTAATTAAATTAAAAAGAATTAAATTTGGTCCATGGAATATTAGCGAGGTTAAAAATCCTGGAGATATAAAAAAATTAAATTCAGAAGATATTAAAAAATTAAAGGATTACTTAAAAAGCAGAAGCTAATGCTTCTGCTTTTTAATATTCTGTCTAATTTCACTTGATAAAACCAATTAATAACAAATTATTTTAATCAAAGCAAAATTATAATAAATGTTTCAATAAAATTTTTCAAGTATTTTTAGAAAGAACCATTTTTAATTTGAGAATAATTTAAACTTCTACCTTTTTTATTCCTCTTGACAGATAAAAATTTTGTGTTATAATTAAATAAAAGCGATAAAGTTTAAAAATCTCCTTTTTTTATACAAAAATAATGCGGGGGTGGTTATGACATGGGAACAATGTTAAATGAAGAAATATTAAAAATAGTAAATGCTGAACATCACGATCCATTTTCAATATTGGGAATACACAAATTAAATGAAAAGGAAATGGTTATTAGAACTTTTCATCCTTTTGCTAAATCAATTGAAATAATAAACCTAAATACAAAAACTAAAAGAAGATACAAAATGGAAAAGATTCATCCTGATGGGTTATTTGAAAAGGTTTTAAAAAGAAAAACTTTTTTCAAATATGAATTTGAATATAAGGATAATAATGATAATGTATGGCGTTCAAGAGATCCATACAGTTTCTTACCAATTATTTCAGACTATGATTTATATCTTTTTAATGAAGGAAATAATCACAAAATTTATGAAAAACTGGGTGCTCATCCTATGAAAATTGACGGGACAAAAGGTACTTATTTTGCCATATGGGCCCCAAATGCTAAAAGAGTTAGTGTGGTTGGCAATTTCAATAATTGGGATGGTAGAGTTCATCAGATGAGAGTCCTGGGATCATCCGGCGTATGGGAAATATTTATCCCTTTAGTTCAGGAAGGGGATATATATAAATTTGAAATAAAGACAAAAGACAATAATATACTTTTAAAATCAGACCCTTATGCTTTTTATACTGAAATGAGACCAAAAAATGCTTCTATCGTTTATGATTTTCACAAAAAGCATGAATGGAAAGATAAAGCCTGGTTGGAAAGACGAAGAAAAACAAATTGGTTTGAACAACCTATTTCTATATATGAAGTACATCTTGGGTCATGGAAAAAGAAAAATGAAGATGATTTTCTAAATTATAGAGAATTAGCACATGAATTAGCAGAATATGTTAAAAAGCATAATTATACTCATATTGAAATTTTACCTGTTTTAGAACACCCTTTAGATGAATCATGGGGATATCAGGTAACTGGATATTTTTCTCCTACCAGCAGACATGGAAAACCTGAAGATTTTATGTATTTTATAGATTATATGCATCAAAATAATATAGGAGTTATTCTTGATTGGGTTCCCGGGCATTTTCCAAAAGATATTCACGGACTCGGAAAATTTGATGGAACAGCACTTTATGAACATATGGATCCAAGACTTGGAGAACACCCTGATTGGGGAACATATATTTTTAATTATGGCAGAAATGAAGTAAAAAACTTTTTAATTTCAAATGCATTATACTGGCTGGATAAATTTCATATTGATGGTTTAAGAGTTGATGCTGTTGCTTCAATGCTATATTTAGATTTTAGCAGGAAAGATGGCGAATGGGTACCTAACAGATACGGTGGAAGAGAAAATCTTGAAGCAATAGAATTCATAAAATATTTCAATACTATTACACATCAATATTTCCCGGGAATTTTAACTATAGCCGAAGAATCCACAGCATGGCCCGGAGTAACAAAACCCGTTGATTTTAGTGGTCTTGGTTTTTCAATGAAATGGAATATGGGATGGATGAACGATTCTTTAAGATATATAAGTAAGGACCCTTTATATAGAAAATACCATCATAATGATCTTACTTTTTCCATGGTATATGCTTATGCAGAAAATTACATTCTTGTATTATCACATGACGAGGTAGTCCATGAAAAAGGTTCTATGATAAATAAAATGCCTGGCGATTACTGGCAAAAATTTGCTAATTTAAGACTGTTTTATTCTTATATGTTTGCCCATCCAGGGAAAAAATTATTATTTATGGGAAATGATATCGGACAATTTAATGAATGGAATTGCAAAAAATCTTTAGATTGGAATTTATTGGAATTTGATTCACATAAAAAATTACTTCAATTAGTAACCGATTTAAATAACTTATATCAAAATAATCTAGCATTATATGAATTAGACCATTCACCAGATGGATTCGAATGGATAGATTATAACGACAAAGAAAATAGTGTCATTTCCTTTATAAGAAAAGGAAAAAATCATGAAGAAATGATACTTGCCATATTCAATTTCACTCCAGTTATAAGATATAATTATCGCATAGGTGTTCCAAGAGATGGTTTTTATAAAGAAATACTAAATACAGATTCTGAAATCTACTGGGGAAGCAATGTAGGAAATCAAGGTGGAGTTTATGCTGAAAAAATCCCTTTTCATAATAGAGAATATTCTATAAATTTAACCTTACCTCCTTTAGCTGGAATATATTTCAAATGGGAGAAAAAATAGATAAATAAGCCTTGCAAAAGCAAGGCTTATTTTATTAATAAAATCATTATATCATTTACATTTGTCCCTGTTGGACCAAGTTTTAACAATGAATTAGCTTCATTTAACCCATTATATGTATCATTATTTTCAAGAAAAATTAGAGGATCTAATCCTTTTTCTTTAATTTTCTTTATCGTATTTCCGTTAACAATTCCGCCAGCGGCATCAGTTGGACCATCTGTTCCATCTGTTCCAATTGATGCAAATATAATATTTCTTTTTCCTTCTATTTCCAGAGCAAATGAATACGACAATTCTTGATTTCTTCCTCCTAATCCATTCCCTTTTACAGTTACAACTGTTTCCCCGCCAGCGATAATCGCACATGGTGGTTTTACTGGTTCATTTGAATCAATAATTTCTTTAGCTATTGATGCAAAAAGCTTCCCAGCTTCCTTAGCTTCGCAATTTAATGTAGTTGTTAATAATAAAGTATTGTATCCTATATCTTTTGCTTTTTTTATTGCTGAATTACAGGCTACATTTACACTACCAATTATAATATGTTCTGTATTGTCTATTTTCTTCGGCGTTTCTTTTATAAGGGCTTTTTTAATTTTATCATTTACTACTATATTGTATTTTTTTAATATTTTAAAAATATCCTCTGTAGTTGTTTCATCAATATAAGCGGGGCCAGAAGCTATGCTATCAATCTTATTTCCCAATACATCTGACAACACTAATGCATATACTTTTTTTGGTGATATCAAAGATGCAAATTTCCCTCCCTTTACCATTGACATCCTTTTTCTTATTGCATTGATTTCAACTATACTTGCTCCAGATTTTAATAACTTTTCTGTCATTTTTTGAATATCCTCAAGATTTATATTTTCTTCAGGAAGTTCAAACAAAGCTGATCCACCACCAGATATCAAAAATAATATTTCATAATTATTATCTAAATTTTTTATCATTTCTATAGCTCTTTTTGTAGCTTTTATCGAATTATTATCTGGGATAGGATGTCCCGCTTCGTATATTTCTATATTGTCAATATTTCCCATACTATGCTTATACTTTGTTATAACTATTCCTTTTTCTATTTTATTTCCCAATTCTTCTTTTGCCGCTTTTGCCATTCTCCACGCTGCTTTTCCAATCGAGATTAAAAATATTTTATTTCCAATATTTAACTTTTTTATATTATTTTTCACAGCATTTTCAGGCAAAACAGATTCAACTGAGTAATTTATTATTTCCTTTAAATCATTTGCTAATAAATTATCGATAATATCTCCTCCTTTCAAAATTACACTTGGATTTTTTGTGCTCTTCAATACTCTGTAATTATAACATAAAAAACATAATATATCCCTAGACGTGATTATAGTTGAAAAACGTTTCTTTCAAAAATAGGTGAAAATGGTTTATATATAAATTTGCTTATAATATAAATCTAAAAGGAATCGCATAGCGATTCCTTTTAGATTACGTTTGAATATTTTAGATTATTGGATATTCTATTGTTATTTGAGCTATTTTAAATACAACTTTATCTAAATAATATGAATTTCCACCACCATTATACCAGCTAATAGCATGTGTAATATCTCCATGTAATTCTTTTAAATAATCAAGATATGCAGTTCCAACAAGTATATTATACTTTGGATCATATAATAATCTTTGTTTAATCCATTTCAAATCCAGATTATAATATTTATATTTCTCAAATGTTTCTTTATACATTTCTATTATATATTTGGCTGTTTCTGGTCTAATCTGCATATAACCTATTTCACCATACTTACCTATAACATTTCTAAAACTTGTTTCGATATCGATAATCGATGCAATAAGTATTGGAGAAATATTAAATTCCTTTGATGCCATTAAAATACCATCTGCCAGTAATATTTTCCTTTCAGATTTTAAATCCTTTCCAGTAGTTAATTTGTATTCACGATTCATAAAATCCACTAAAAATAGTTTTAAATTCGTTTCATTTGTTAAATTATAATTTTTCACTTCACCAAATACAAAAGCTGTCAATAAAACAACAACTAATATTAGATACTTTTTTATAAGTATCACCTCCATAATTTATTTTTCCAAAATCAATGTTGAGTATCCATTTAAATAAGCTATATTGTTTTTTACAGTTGCAGAACCAAATACACTATATGAATTATACACTTCTAAGTTTATTTTTACTATTTGTGGTTTAACATTATGATAAATTAATATGTTTTTTTCATTATTTTTCAATTCATATTTTATTATAAACCTATCATTTTTTAGATTAGATATTAATGCATTTTCAATCCATTTATTTTTACTTCTAAATTCTGTCAACTTTTTGACATGAATTAACAACGAATTTTTATCCTTTTCCTGTTCTTCTACCGAAACAAAAGAATATGGTTTATTAAATTTACAACCCTTCCATTCTGTCTGCCCTGGACCAAAACCAGACTCATACCATTGCATCGGTTCCTGAGAATCCTCTGTATAATTTACATCGATTATTTCTCCTCTCATACCCAATTCTTCTCCATAAAAAACAAAAGGATAACCAGGTAGCGTAAATAGAATATTAAATGCCATCTTAGCCATATTAGAATTATCATATAATGTTGAAATTAACCTTTCCATATCATGATTTGTAAAAAAATTACCAGATATAGATTCAATATCCCCTGTTATATAATGACTTAATGTTTCTTTTATTCCTTCAATCAATATTTTGGGATCATGATATTTAAGAGAATCCTTTATATAATAAGATAATGGAAAATTAAATTCCACATCAAAAATACCATGATATTTTTTTACAATATCGGGAGAATCCCAGATTTCACTGATGATAATTGCATCGTGTTTTAAATTTTTTATGTATGTTACCATTTCTTTCCAAAATCTTATGTTTTTTTCATGTTGATATTTAAATTTCATATTTTTTATATCATAATCAAAAATATGTTTAGCCGCATCCAATCTAAATCCATCCACACCTAAATCAAGCCAATATTTAAAAACTGCTTTCATCTCTTTCCATAATTCTTTATTCTCAAAATTTAAGTCTGGAGAGGATGAACCAAATAATCCATAAAAATACTTATCTCTATATTTAAACCATATGTTACTATCATCCCAATGCCTTTTCTCGTTTAAATCTGTTTTTTCATTTGCCCAAATATAATAATTTTTATATCTTTCATCTCCATTTATAGCTTTTTGGAACCACTCACACTTAACAGACGTATGATTTATTGGAATATCTAAAACTATTTTAATATCTTTTTTATGTGCTTCTTTCACCAATTCTTTAAAATCTTCCAATGTGCCATATGACGGATTAATTGAATAGAAGTCAATTACAGTATATCCATGAAATGCAGACGATTGCATAATAGGCAACAACCAAATTCCTTCTACACCTAACTTTTTTAAATAATCAAGTTTTTTAGTGATTCCTTTTATATCACCTATTCCGTCATTATTTGAATCATAAAAAGATCTTACAAACAATTCGTAAAAAAACATACTTATTTCTCCTTTCTATGATATAATATTTACGAAACTAATAAAGAGGGTGTATTAAATGAAAAATTTATCTATGCATAAAATAACATTAATAACAATGAGTGTTATTTTGCTATCTTTTTCTCTTTCATTTATTATCATATCATCTTTTTTGAAACAAAATGAGCAAATAGATAAATTTTATGAAAATATAAAATTAACAATCGAAGTTATAAATGATGTTATAGTAAATGACTTCGAACATACAATAATAAATTATTATTCATCAGAAATAAAACCTCCTTTTGTTTTAAAAACACAAATAATTCCTTTTGAAAACAGTGAATTTGTAAAAAATATTTTTGATTTAAATGTTTATGTTTATGGAATTAAAAATAATAGTATTTATTTAAAAATAAGAAACAAAGATGATTTTAAAAATTTAAAATTTCAATTGGATACTTTTTTTGACACGCATTTTTCAAAATTAAATTTAGATTTCAAATTTTATATTACAGATCTTTCTGGAAATTTCATTTATGGTAATGAAAGCTATTATGAAAAATATAAAAATATTCATTTTATTAAAGATACTTTCAAAATTAAAAAATTTTATATGAGTTATTTTGATTTTTTTTATTTTGGAAATAAACCACTTTTAAAGATTTATACATTTTTTAAACCTGGTATTTTTGATTTTCCTTTAAATTATTTTAAATCTTTTTTTTATTCTTTTATTATATCAATAATAATTGTTTTTATCTATCACTTCTTTCTTTTTAAATTTATAATGTCAAGATTTAATATAAATAAAGATATTATAAAAAACTTAAACTTAAATTCCGTTATTAAAAAAAAGGATTACTTCAAAACAACAGAAACATCTATTCCTGAATTCGATGAACTTTTTAATTCTTTTTTTTATATAATAAATTCATTAAGAATCCCTTTACAAACAACTATATCAGAAAATAAAATTTTAAAAAATAAATTAGAAAGAATAGAAAAAGAAAATTTTGCAATTATAACTTTTCTTTCTTCTTTTAAAAAATTCATTTATGAAGAATATGATAGAAGGAATTTTGAATTGTCCATAAATAAACTAATTGCAGAACTACCTTTTGAATCTGAATTATTAAGACAAAACCTAAACAATCTGGCAACGAAGTTAAATATTAAGGTTCTTGAAATAAATAATATTAAAAATAATTATTACTCCCAACTAGAAAACCTTTTTAATATTATTGGAATAATGTCCGAATCAAAAGAATACAATCATATTCATAATTATCTGCTGGGAGATATTTCTTTATTTCTTGGAAAACAAATAGAATTAGATGAATTAAAACTAAAAGGTTTATATTATGGAGCTAAAATTCATGATTTGGGAAAAATATTTATTCCTGAAAACATTTTACTAAAAAAAGGACCACTTAATGAAAATGAGTGGAAAATAATCAAAAAACATACAAAATTTGGTCTAATTTTATTAAATAATATAAATATATTTCCATTTTCAAATGCTGGGAAAATTATTATTTCACATCATGAAAATTGGGATGGTTCAGGTTATCCTTATGGCCTTTCAAAAGACGAAATACCAATAGAAGGAAGAATTGTTGCTATTGTTGATACTTTAATAGCTTTAATGTCAAAAAAAGTATATAGAAATGCATATTCATTTGAAGAAGCTGTTGAAATTATTAAATCAGATTCTGGAAAAAGGTTTGATCCTGATTTAATTGATATTTTCATAAAAAATAAAATAACTATTAAAAAAATTATTAATAAAAATATTGAATCCAACAATTAAAGAATTATAAAAATAATTACTATATTAAAAACAAAATGAGCATAGTGCTCATTTTGTTTTTAAATAAATGGTTAAGTTCATTATATCCGCTGGTGTAATTCCCGGGATTCTCATTGCTTGACCTATTGATTTCGGTTTAACTTTACTTAACTTTTCAACCGCTTCGTAAGCCAGATTAGGAATTTCTTTATAATCTATATTTTCAGGAATTTTTTCATTTTCAAGTTTTTTCATTCTTTCCACATCTTCCATCATTCTTTTTATATAACCACCGTATTTTATTGCTATTTCAACCTGTTCTAAAAGTTCTATATCTGAAATTGGATTATTGTCAAATTCTCTTATGTTTACATATAACACCTGTGGCCTTTTTAATAATTCATATAAATTCATCCCACTTTTTATAGGTGTTGTCCCACTTTTTACTAAAATATCGTTAATCCTATTATTAGGTTTTATCTTAACTGTTTTCAATCTTTCAATTTCTTCCTGGACTTTCTTTTCCAAGTTTATAACCTTTTCATAAAATTCTTTAGGAATCAATCCATATTTATAACCATACTTAGCTAATCTTATATGCGCATTATCATGCCTTAAGAGTAATCTAAATTCAGCTCTTGATGTTAATAATCTATATGGCTCATTTGTACCTTTTATAATTAAATCATCTATTAATACTCCAATATACGATTCTGCTCGTGATAAAATAAATGGTTTTTCTCCTCTAATTTTCAATGCTGCATTTATTCCAGCAATTAATCCCTGACCTGCAGCCTCTTCATAACCACTTGTTCCATTAATTTGCCCCGCAAAGTACAACCCTTCTATTATACTTGATTCCAGAGTGTGTTGAAGTTGATCTGGATAAGCAAAATCATATTCAACTGCATATGCTGGTCTAACTATAACTGCATTTTCCAATCCTGGAACACTTCTCACCATTTGAATTTGTGCTTCATATGGTAAACTAGTGCTTAATCCATTAATATAATACTCTTTTGTTCTTCTTCCTTCAGGTTCTATAAACAGTTGATGAGAATCTTTATTAAATTTAACCACCTTATCTTCTATTGATGGACAATATCTTGGCCCAACACTTTCTATTAATTTTATATCACCATATAATGGCGAAAACATCAAATATTTTTTTATTATATCATGTGTTTTTTTAGTAGTTCTTGTAAGCCAACAAGGATATTCTTTATTTAACACTTTAGGCTGAGAAAAATACGAAAAAGCTAATGGTTCATCAGAGGTATCTTGTCGTTCCATTTTAGAAAAATCTATACTTTCTTTTAGAATTCTTGCGGGTGTTCCAGTTTTAAATCTTCCCAATTTAATACCATTTTTCAAAAGAGATTTGCTTAATCCATTTGCTGGAAAATCTCCCATTCTTCCAGATTCAAATACACTTCTTCCTACAAAAATTTTTCCTCTTAAAAAAGTCCCAGTAGTTAAAACAACTGCCCTTGCTTCATACTTCGCTCCTAATTCAGTAATTACGCCTTTTATTTTTCCTTTTTCTATAATCAGGTCTTTAACAAGACCATATCTCAATAATAAGTTTGGTGTAGAATGTAAAATTTCTTTCATATGCTGAGAATAATCATATTTATCTATTTGAGCTCTCAATGCTCTTACTGCAGGTCCTTTTTTAGTATTTAACATTCTAATATTTATCATATTTTCATCTGTAACTTTAGCCTGAATCCCACCTAACACGTCTATTTCGCGTGTAACGATCCCCTTTGCCGGCCCTCCTATTGCAGGATTACACGGCGCCCATCCAACATTATCCAAGTTTATAGTAAGCAATAATGTTTTCATACCCATTTTTGCAGAAATATGCGCTGCTTCAATTCCAGCATGTCCAGCTCCTACCACAATAACATCATATTTTAAATCATCTTCATAATTAATCACAAAAATTCCCTCCAAATTACATATTATACATTTATTATACACTTATTGTTTTTCTTTTAATAATATAGTTTGTGAATTTTTATTTTTCTGGAGTTAAAAATGCTTTTGATGCAAGTATTAATAAAAACGTACCTGATACAAACATTATTACATTTAAAAATATAAAATAATATATATTCATAATATCTATACCTGCTACATATCTTAGTGAATCAACAATATATTTTATCGGTAAAAAATTAGAAATTATTTGAAATGTTTTTGGTAAAAATTCTATTGGAAAATAAACCCCAGAAAAAAACATCATTATTGTAAAAAATATCGATGCTACATTTTGCGCAGTTTCACTTTTCTTAAATACAAATAAAAATACCAATCCAAGCCCCATCATACCAATTGTACTTGTAAATGACAGTAATAAATATAATATCCAGTTTATTTCTATATTTGACTTAAATATAATCATACCTGTTATTATAAGAAAAATCAATGATATAAAACTAATTATTACCCTTGTAAGAACTATTCCCACAGTAAATACATATGATTTTATGGGAATTAATATAAACCTTTTTAAAATATTTAATTTTTTATATCTACCAAAAACAGTTATCATAGAAAACATCCCGTTTGATAAAATAGAAATTGCAATTACTCCAGTAAGTAAAAAATCAATATACTTACTTTGAATTTTTGTTGGATAAACATTTATCTCATTAATTTTTAAATATTCAAAAAAAGTTTCTTTCTTTTTCATTACTATCTTTTTCAAATCAAGTTCCAAACTTCTTAAAATTGATGAGTTATTCATATTTGCGTTATCATAATATAAGGTTATTTGGTCATTTTCTATAATTATACCAACATCATAATTGCCATTTTTTATGTCTTTTGATATGGTTTCTATATTATTTATAATTTTAACTGTATATACTTTTGACAACTCAGCTGAATAATAATTTATATTTTTATCGGCATATAAAGCTATGTTTAACATACTTTCATTATCTTCATCATTAAATAGAAAACCAAAAATAATAAGAAATATTAACGGAAAAAACAATGTAAAAAAAATCTCCGCTTTGTTTCTCAATGCTTCTTTTGTAATATATTTTGAAAGCCATAATATTTTATTCATATCCCATCACCCTTTTATAATTTACAGAAAATATTACTATAGAAAATATCCCCCAAATCATTGGTATTATATAAACCCAATGATTTTGAAAAGGCGCTAAATTAAATCCCACTATTCTTCGCATTCCTTCAACTAAATAAGTTATTGGATTAATATACACAAACCATTTAATCGCCCACGAAACATTAAAAACTGGAAAATATAATCCTCCTAAAAACATGGAAACTTGAAATATTATATTTATCAATGCCATTGCTGTTGATAATTTCTTCGATATACTTATAAACATTAATCCGAGGGAGAAAATTATTATTATAGAAAATATATAAAATATTAAAAACTCAAATGAAAAAAATTTAGTTGAAACTTTCATTATAATAGCTTCAATTATAACAAATACACTTGATATTACTACCATTAAAAAACTACTTATAATCAAAGAAAAAAAATAAGAAAACCCATTTATTGGAATGATTAAAAATCTTTTGTTTATTCCTTTTTCACGAGCAAATAAAATATTAAAGGGAATATTAAAAAAACCCACTGACATAATTGATAAAACCAATATTCCAGGAAAAACAAAATCTTTATAGGAAAACTCGTTTTTTAACGTTGTTATTGATACTTTATTAATATTTATCTCCTTTATTTTTTTTGCACTCGTTTCATTGATTCTTTTTAATATTTCAATATTCACATATTCAAAAAATGTTTTTAATATGTCTTTTGTGATATTTGAATCACTTCTCCCTTTCACATAATATATATCAATATTGGATTCTTTCTTTTTTAACCCCATTAATGAAGTATTAAAATCTAAAGAAAATTTAGCCGGGAAATATAATACAGCATTTAATTCTTTATTTTTCAATTTTTTAATTGCAGCATCCACATTTTCATATATTTCTTTTTCAAATGGGACATTATTAAATGTTTTTTCTATTATTATTTTTGAAAATCCGGATAATTCTTTTTCATAAACTACCCCAACCTTTAAACTTGATAAATCTATATTTTCAGTATTTTTCATACTTCCAAAAATTGAAACCAATATAAAAAACAAAATAAGTGGAAAAATAAAAGACCAGAAAAAAGAGTCAAATTCTCTCATATCATTTTTAAATTGGAAATATGCAAGTTTTAATATCTTTTTCATTTTATCACCTTATTCCCGTAAAGTTCGCCCTGTAAGGTTTAAAAACACATCTTCTAAGTTTGGTTTTCTTATAACTATATCATCCAGATATATATCTTTATCTTTTGAAAAACTCATTATATTAAACAGAGTATCTTCAACATTATCTGTTTTAATTTCTACTTTTTCATCAAAAATAACACCATTAAATTTTTCTTCAAATATTTTATTATTCCCACTTTTAAACACTATTACCGATTCCTTATTTAATAATTTTATCAATTCATCAACTGTACCTTTTGCGATTATCTTACCATGATCTATTATTTGAACACTATCTGCTAAATATTCAGCTTCTTCCATATAGTGTGTAGTTAAAACTATAGTTTTACCCTGATGTTTTAACTCCAACACTATATCCCAAATATTTCTTCTCGATTGAGGGTCAAGCCCGGTTGTAGGTTCATCTAAAAATACGATTTCAGGATCATTCACTAATGCTACAGCAATTGCCAACCTTTGTTTTTGACCTCCAGATAATTCTTTTACTTTAGCATTCTTTTTTTCATTTAGGGACATTTTATTAATTAATTCAATAGGTTCAATTGATTTTTTATATAAACCGCCAAACATTTTCAAAGTCTCATACACTGTTAGATTATCAAAAAAAGCATTGTTCTGCAACTGAACCCCTATTTGTTCTTTAATATAAAAATCCTGAGGAGATGTGTATTTTTCAAAAAAAATTATTTCTCCTGAATCTTTTTTTCTTAATCCTTCTATTATCTCAAGTGTAGTTGTTTTACCAGCACCATTTGGCCCTAAAAATGCAAAAATTTCACCTTTTCTTACAGCAAAAGAAATATCATCAACGGCTTTAACTTTACCATAATATTTCTTTAAATGCCTTATTTCTATTACATTATCCATTATTATCCACACCCTTTTTTCTTAAAAACATTAAACCAAAAAGAATAAAAACTATACCAACAGCATAATTCCATACTCTTACACTATTTGAAATTTCTTCAATAAAAAATATAATAGATATACCGCTTAATAAAAAAGATGGAAATAAAAGATTTTTTCTTTTAGTTGCCAAATACATTTGAAATAATCCAACAGCTGGTGCTAAAACAAATCCTGGCCATAATAAATTCAATACTTCATTCCCCAAAAAAGAATTTATTAAAAATATGATTCCAATTGTAGTTAATACTCCTCCTGGAACCAAAATACCCGGGTTCTTTTTATATTTAAAATAATCATATTCAAATTTTATCCCAGGAATTAGTATAAATAGAGGCCAGATATAATTCCAAGAAATATTTATATTAAAAATATTAGAAAATATTAAATATATCCCTATTATTATTAAAAACATACCACCTAAAATATTTTTATTTTTTCTCATCTTATTTCACCTCTTTTTCCAATTTTTCAAAATCATTTGTTTTTAAATTAATGGTTAATACTCCGGCATCTATATTTCCTTGAAAATCACCTTCGCTATCTTTAATCATATCACTACTAATATTAATCTTTTTTATTCCTGCATCATATTTTAAAAAATACGTTGTTTTACCTGGTAATATCATATTAAACTTAGTTACCCCACTATCTATATCAAAAAATACTTTTTCTTTAAACATTCCTATTTCACCTTCAATTCTACTAACACCTGAATTTATCTGAAAATATTTTATAGTATTTACTTCTTCATTTAAATTAACATTTGCAACACCGCTATCAATATAAAATTTATATATATATTTAGATGGTATTTTCAAATAAATTTTATATCCTTTTGATCCAAATATATCACTTTCAAAATTTATTTTCCCTCTTTTTTGAATTATATTCAAATCCTTTAAGCCATAATAATATCCATATATTTTATCAGAATTATCATCTATTGATATATCAAGTGTAACTGTCAATACATCAAACCTTAAAGTTATTATTTCAGAATCTGGTAATATTGCAAATTCAAACTTTTCATAATTAGCATAATTAATATCATTATTATAATCAAAAAAATCCACATTATAATTCCAAAAAACAAGTAGCAATAAAAAAAGCAAAGTTATGATCCAATTAATATATTTAATCCATTTGATGTTTTTTGATAATATTGATATACCTGTAATTATCAAAAGAAAAGGCCAGAATTTTAAAAAATTAAATCCCATTTTAATTAATATATCAACGGTAAAACCCTGTAATATAAATATTATGCCTATTACAACAAAAAAAAGACCAAATACATATCTCATTTTATCTCCCCCTTTTCATCAATAAATATATCCCAAAGATCAAAAAGATAATTCCAAAAAATAAACTTAAAGATATTAAATCAGGGAAAAAATTTTTTATTACAAAAATAATTCCAATTGTTATGAAAAATAGTCCAATAAAAAAATTATTTCTTTCACTATGTTTTTTATAAAAATCATTTTGTTCAGAAGTTCTATCTTCTTTTTCTACTGTTTTATTTATCGGTTCTTCAGGAATAATTATCCAGGCTATTATATATAATATTATGCCTATACCATCTGCCAAAATTAATCCAAAACATAATAGTCTAACAAGTGTAGAACTAATATTAAAATAATTTGCTATACCTCCACAAACCCCTCCAATAAATCTATCCTTCCTTGAACGATATATCTCTTTTTCCATACCATCACCCCACTTTACTATCTTTTTGTCTATTTAAATTATATATTACTTTTATTACCTTTTAAACAATAAAAAGACATATTGTCATTTTTATACAATAAAATGTCATTTAATATGATATAATATTATTGTTATTTTTTAGTGTTAATGTCAGCTTTAAAAAAGGAGGCTTATATATGAGTTTAAACTATCTTGCTTTACAATTTAATACACTTGACACTTTAGAAGATAATCTAGAATTTATAGAAGGAATTATGGATTTTGTATATCATAAAAAACTATCCTTTTTCCTTATTAATGGCAATCCATTTAAAAATGGTTCCATATCCGATGAAGATATAGAACAAATCAGTGATTTTTTATCAGCTATTTCTGATTATAATAATTGTACTATAATTACAGCACAAATGTATAATAAAAGATATCAGTTATTTATTCAAAAACCATATGAAGAATTGGAAATAGTAACAACCTATTCATTTAAACTTACTGGTGAAAAAAAGATAATTATAAACTCTAATCCTGAAAATAATAAAAATATTTTAAACATTTATATTAACCCATATTTTGAAATTATAAATCAAAATAATTTAATTAAGCTAGAAAATTATCTTTATTTAACTCCACCATCATTGGGTAAAACAAAAATAAAATTAGGTGATAAAACATGGATAGGCGGAAATTCAGAAGGATATCTATATTTTTCCTGGTAATAATATTAATTAATTTTCTTAAAATAATATTGGTAACTGATAACTACTTATATATACTAAATTTATCCTTTTATCCTCATTTTGAATTAATAAATAATAATAATTTATATTCTGAAATTTCAACATATAAAAAAATCCCATTTAAAGGAAACGGTGTATTAAAATTTAATAGTCCTGGGAAAAAAATAATTATCAATATTTCTAAAAAGATAATATCAGAATCAGACAATTTATTTTTAGTCTATGACAACACATTTAAACAGATGTATTTAAGTAATTTAACTATATTTACCCAATTAAACATCCCTGCAGAAACTTTTAAAATAATTGATCTATTCTTTAAAAACAATTATATTTCCTTACCAAAACAATTATATATTATTTCAACAGAATACATGCAATCATTTTTTACACCACCTAATTATATATTTTTAAGAAAAAATGATTTATTTAATGGAGTAATAGTTCATGAACTTTCACATTATACATTTGGCTACCTTATTAAAAAGAAAAACGAAGAAGATACATGGCCAGAAATTTTATGTGAAAGCATAAGACTCAAATACCTTTATTTAGATAATCAAAAATTATATAATAATTTATTAAATAAAAAAGAAAAAAACAAAAAAGATATATACTCTCTGGTGCTAAAATACCCTTTAATAATAAATAAATTTCATTTCTTCATTACTGATTTTATAAATACCTATAAAAACAAAACATTATCCGATAAATATTTTAACAATTTTTATAAAGAGTTTGAAAGGAGAGAAAATAATTGATTTTAGATATAATCCTTATTATAATTGGAATGTTATTGTTGATAAAAGGTGCAGATTATCTAATTGAAGGATCTGTTGGATTTTCAAGAAAAATCGGAGTTTCAGAATTGTTTACAGGCCTTACATTAGTAGCTTTTGGAACAAGTGCACCTGAATTATTTGTTAGTATTAGTGCTGCGTTAAACGGTTCTGCTGGCATTGCCCTTGGAAATGTAATAGGAAGTAATATTACCAATATAGCTTTAATTTTAGGATTATCATTAATGATTAAAAAAAGTTCCATTCCAAAAAGCACACTTGCATATGAAATTCCTTTTGTAATATTAATATCACTAACTTTATTATTTATGTTATTAGATGGAAATAGTTCTCTTTCAAATTTTGATGGTTTTATTTTACTAACCTATTTGATTATATTCATAGCATATATGTATAATATGGCAAAAAATGATAAAACTATTCAGGAACAATTGTTAGAAGAAATACATGAAGTCAAAACAGATGAAACTTCATGGAATAAAATTGTATTTCTTGTTTTACTTGGAATTGTTATGCTTGCAATAGGCGGCGAAATAACCGTAAGAGGTGCTTCAGATTTCGCAAAAATTCTCGGCTTAACAGAAACACTAATCGGTGTAACAATTATTGCAATTGGAACATCTTTACCAGAATTAGTAACAAGTATTATTGCAGCCAAAAAAGGAATAAATGATATTTTAATAGGTAATCTTATAGGATCAAATGCCTTTAATATTCTTGTTGTTTTAGGAATAACGGCAAGTATTCATCCTGTAATTCCTGATAGAAGCGTTATATTTGATGCTTATTATATGGTTGGAGTTGTTTTTCTTACAGAAATATTTTTATTCAAAAAAAGAGAAGCTGGTTTCTGGAAAGGTTTAATTTTATTATTATCTTATATTTTTTATATTCTTATAAACATAAAATTAGGATAAGGAGGGGATTTTATGAAAGTATATTTTTTAGGTCACGCTGTTGTATATATTGAAGCAAGTAAAAAAATATTAATAGATCCATTTCTAAATGGAAATCCTCAAGCCGCTAAAAAAGTGTCAGATTTTAAAGAATTAGATTATATACTTATAACTCATGGACATTTGGATCATATGGGTGATGTAGTAGAAATAGCCAGAAATACTCAAGCTACTGTTATTTCTAACTTTGAAATAGTAAATTATCTTGGAAAAAAAGGAGTAAAAAATTTACATCCCATGCATATTGGTGGAAGAAAGGAATTTGATTTCGGAAGTATTAAAATGACTCCTGCTTTACATGGTTCTGGTATTATAGAGGGCGATAATATTATTTATGGTGGTAATCCTGGTGGGTTTATAGTAAAAATTGATGGAAAAAAAATATATCACTCAGGAGATACCGGATTAACAAAAGATATGGAATTATTGGATTTAGAGAATATAGACCTTGCATTTCTGCCTATTGGAGGTAACTTCGTTATGGATGTTGAAGATGCCGTTATTGCAGCTAAAATGATTAAACCTAAAATAGTTGTTCCTTTTCATTACAATACATGGGAAATAATTAGTGCTGATTCAAATGTATTTAAAACCAAGGTTGAAAGCTTAAATATTAAATGTAAAATATTAAAACCTGGAGATTATATAGAATTTTAAAATTTGATTCTTGTTAACTATTTTTCTTTAATATTTAAAGTCTATTTGTTAAAATCCCCTGAAAAGAATTTTTGAAAAGGGGGTAATTGAGTGAAAGCTTACTATTTTGCAAACAAAACATGTAGAACATGTAAAGGACTATGGCCAAAGGTTGAAGGATTAATGGATGAATATAATGTAGAACTCGAATATGTTGATGTTGAAGAAAAACCTGAAATTTCTGGTCAGATGTTAGTGTTTTCAGTTCCAACATTGGTTTTTGTTGATGAAGATAACAGAGAATTAAATAGATTTTACAGAAATTTTGGAATGCAAGAAGTTAGAAATTTTATCGAAAGGTATATATCAATAATGAATTCTTAATTAATAGACTCTCTGAGAATCAGAGAGTCTATTAATTACAGATTATAAAAAAATTATTTCTACATTTTTATAAATACATTGCCTTCAAAATGTATTTAATAGCTTCTCTAATAGAAACTATTGATTATTTACTTTTGAAAAAGCATGGAAACATTTTTTCAAAGTATTTATGATACAATAAATTTGTGAAATAAAATATTTATCTATAAATACTAATTATAAATTTATGAAAGAAGGAATACTATGGAAAGTTTATTAACCTTTATCGGATTATTAGTTGTTATATCAATATTTTTCAGATTTATTGGACTAATCTTTGCTATGATGTTCAGATATCCTATATTATTTCTTTTTGGTATATTTGGAATATACTTTATATTCAGGAATATGAGATTCAAATTTTACACTTATAGACGATACTACAACCAAAATAGAAATTATAATGACACTTCTCAACATTCATATGGTTCACAAAACTACTATGAATTGAGGCAGAAATATGATTATTACAGAAATTTATTCAATTTACCAGAAAATTACACTAAAGATGAATTAAAAAAGAAATTCAGAGAATTAACAAAAAAATATCATCCTGATAAATGTCAAGAAGATAAAGAAAAATGCGAAGAGAGATTTAAAAAAATAAATGAAGCTTATGAATTTTTATTAAAATATGCAAAATAACCTTGAAAACAGCTCTGGAGGTGATTGTTATTAGTATTTGGGGTAAAATGTTTCAAAAATTCAGTCCCATAGAAGAACTTATAAAACATGCTCGTATAGTTGAAGAAGCATCTGATTATTTACCAGAATTATTTGAAAGATATCTAAATAACAAACCTATTGATGATATTGTAAACAAAATTGATAAATTAGAAGATGACGCTGACGATATAAAAAGAAACTTTCGTCAATATTTAAAAAGGGGACACTTATACAGATTTGAAAGATCTGAATTATTGAATTTCATTGACCTACAAGATAAAATAATAGATTTGATAGAAGATGTCGCAAAAAAAATGACTTTTAATAGAATAGATTTTGATGAAGAACATAAAAAAATGATATATTCTGTAGTTGATGAAATTGAAAAAATGTTAGATCATTTCAAAAAAACTGTAAAATATATAAATGTAATACTCGAATCAGACTTTTCAAAATCAACCATTTCTTCTGAAGAAAAAGATATTGCAGAAATGAAATGGTTTGAAAAAGATATAGATAATAAATTGTTTGAGTTTGGAAAATGGCTTTATTCACAAAAAAATAATATACACCCTATTGATTTCTTATATATTAGAGAATTAATTTTATTACTTGCGAGAATAGCAGACGTAACCCAAAACGTATGTGATAGAGTACATATTCTAATAAATGAATAAAGGAGGAATATCGTGAGCGCGATACTTATTATCGGACTATTAATAGGATTTGGAATGGCATTAGCAATTGGTGCCAATGATGTTGCTAATTCTATGGCTACTGCTGTTGGAGCTAAGGCCATAACTCCTAAACAGGCTGTTGTAATTGCTGGCGTATTGGAATTCGTTGGAGCTACATTTTTCGGAAAGCAAGTTACAGACACTATAAGAAAGGGCATCCTACATTTAGACATTTTAGCAGATCCAAAACTGGTTATATGGGGTTCTATGGCAGCTTTACTTGGCGCTACTATATGGCTTGCAATTGCAACATATAAATCGTGGCCTGTTTCAACAACACATTCAATCGTTGGTGGAATGGTTGGTTATGGTATTGCTGCAGGCGGGCTTGCAGTAGTTAACTGGTCTAAAATCATTACCATTACCTTAAGCTGGATCATTTCTCCTTTAGTTGGTTTAGCAGTTTCATTTGCAATGTTTAAAGCTATTTCTGCAACTATTCTTCATAGTAAAAATATCAAGAAAAACTCAAAAATTTGGATTCCATTCTTTCTTGGATTAGCTGCATTTATCATAGGTCTTTCTTTTATAGTAAAAACCCTTCATATTCCGATAACCTTTAAAGCCATATTATACGCTATACTTTTTGGAATATTTATGTCTTTAATAATTATGATTTATATAATAATAAAATTGAAAAATGTTTCAGATGATCCTTATGTATATGTCGAAGAAATATTCAGAAAATCTCAAGTTGTCACTTCATGTTATGTTGCATTAGCCCATGGTGCCAATGATGTTGCAAATGCAATTGGTCCCGTAGCTGCTATATACGCCGCTGTAGTAACAGGTACAGTTGGTGCCAAAGCTGAAATCCCAAGGTATATTCTCGCATTAGGTGGTTTAGGTATAGCTATAGGTGTTGCAATATGGGGAAGCAGAGTAATGAAAACAGTTGGAACAGAAATTACAGAATTAAATAATTCAAGAGGATTCGCAATAGACTTTTCAACCGCAACAACAGTATTATTAGCTTCAAATATGGGAATGCCAATATCAACAACACATACAGTAGTTGGTTCTGTTATAGGAAATGGCTTAGCCAGAGGTACCGGTTCAATTAACTTAGGTGTTATCAAAGATATATTTGTTTCATGGTTTTTAACAGTTCCAGCGGCTGCTATTGTGTCTTATATATTATTTAAAGTTTTCGCTTTATTTTTCTGAAAAATTGTTATATGATATTTACAAATCTTTTTTTAAATGAAGCTTTAATATGCTAAAATATCCCTGTCATAAGATGGGGATATTTTTTATTTTTTCTATATAATTTTGCTCCCCAAATTTTTGCTTTGTTTGACTTTTTAAATAAGTTATAAATTAAATTTTTTACATTGGAGGGACTAACATGAAAAATGCTATATATGCACAATCAGGTGGTGTAACAAGTGTTATAAATGCATCAGCATATGGTGTAATAAAAGCGGCTTTAAATTCTGAAAAAATTGATAATATATATGTTGCCATTAATGGAATTAACGGCGTTTTTGATGAAAAATTAGCTGATATGAGTAAAGAAGATCCTGATCAAATTGAATTATTAAAATTCACACCATCCAGCGCATTTGGTTCTTGTAGAAGGAAATTAAAAACAGAAGAAGAATTTCAAAAAATATTTGAAATATTTGAAAAATATAACATACATTACTTTTTTTACAATGGTGGAAATGATTCAATGGATACAGCTAACAAAATTCATCAATATGCACAAAAAATAAATTATGATTTAAAGGTCATTGGTGTGCCAAAAACAGTGGATAATGACTTACCAGAAACTGACCATACCCCAGGATTTGGGTCTATTGCAAAATATTTATCGGTTTCTATTTTAGAAGGAACATTAGATGTTAAAAGCATGGCAGCAGATTCCACAAAGGTATTTATATTGGAAACAATGGGAAGACATGCAGGCTGGGTTGCTGCTTCAACTGCATTGGCTAAAAGGCATGAAAGTGATGGCCCACATATCATTTTAATACCTGAAGTGCCTTTTCACAAAGAAAAATTCTTTGAAAAAATACAGAATACAATTAAAAAATATGGATATTGTTCTATAGCCGCATCTGAAGGTATAAAATACGAAGATGGTACATTTGTTGCCGCAAGAGGCTATCAGGATAATTTTGGAAATGTTCAATTAGGTGGAATTGGTTCAACTTTAGCAAATTTAATAAAAACAGAGTTAAATATAAAAACGCATTATGCAGTACCTGATTATTTACAAAGAAGTGGAAGACATATATCAAGTCAGATAGATGTTAATGAGGCTATAGAAGTTGGAACAATGGCTGTAAAATATGCATTAGAAGGATATAGTGGATATATGGTTGGAATAGAAAGAATATATAACAACCCCTATTTAAGCAAAACAAAATTAATATCTTTAGAAAATGTTGCAAATGAAACAAAATTAATTCCAGAAGAATTCATAACCGAAGACGGTATGTTTGTAAATGAAAAATTTATTGAATACGCATTACCTCTAATCGAAGGTGAATATTATCCACCTTATCTAAACGGTATCCCTGTATATGCAAGATTAAAATTAGAATTGGTAAAAAAATAAAATAAATCCCAATTGTTAACACAATTGGGATTTTATAGTATATAGAATAAATGATTTTTATTATTTATCCAATAACCCACTGTAAGAGAGCGATAGCTCAAAAGTTTTTTTTAATTAAAAAAATATTTAAACCAATACCCGCGGTAGCGTGTAAGGACAATCTTCGAGTCTTCGTTGCATTTGAAACTTTTTAGACAACAACCTAATTAAAAAATCTAAGCGTAAATGGTGTATTTTTAAAAGAAGGTGATGTATATGACCAAATTTAAATTAAATTCAAAATATAAACCACAAGGCGATCAGCCAAAAGCTATAAAAAAAATAATAGATGGAATTAATAAAAATTACAGATTTCAAACCCTACTTGGTGTAACCGGCTCTGGAAAAACCTTCACAATGGCCAATGTTATTGAAAAATTAAACAGACCAACACTTATATTATCCCCAAACAAAATACTTGCCGTACAATTATATAGAGAATTTAAAGATTTTTTCCCGGAAAACAAAGTAGAATTTTTTATTAGCTATTATGACTATTATCAACCAGAAGCATATTTACCCGGACGAGATATGTACATTGAAAAAGATGCAACAATAAATGATGTTTTACAAAAAATGAGGCTTTCTACACTAAAATCTATATTAACAAGAAGAGATGTTATAGTTGTTGCAAGTGTTTCAACTATTTACGCCTCAGGTAATCCAGAAGATTTTGCAAATATAAATTTAAAACTACAGGTTGGAAAAGAATATAAAAGAAGATTCATTTTAGAATCACTGGCAAAAATGTTATATACTCGTTCTGAAGATAAGCATACCGGTGGGAATTTTAGATTTAAAGGAGATATTCTTGAAATCTACCCTCCATATGAAGATTTTGGAATTAGAATAGAATTTTTTGATGATGAAATTGAAAAAATTTATTCTTTTGATATATTAAATAGAACAAAAATAGAATTTTTTGATAAAATTACCATTTATCCTGCCAGTGAATTTGTCACAACAGAAGAAAAAATACAAAGGGCAATCGACTCCATAAAAAAAGAATTAGAAATAAGAATAAATGAATTTCAAAAAATAGGGAAATTACTTGAAGCCCAAAGAATAAAACAACGTACCTTAATGGATATGGAATTACTTGAAACACTTGGTCATTGTAAAGGTATTGAAAATTATTCCAGACACTTTGATAATAGAAATCCAGGAGATCCGCCATGGACATTACTCGATTATTTTGACAAAGATTTTATAACCTTTATTGACGAATCTCATATAGCAATACCTCAATTAAGAGCTATGTGGGCTGGAGATCATTCAAGAAAAAGAAACTTAATTGAATACGGTTTCAGATTACCTTCTGCATATGATAATAGACCTTTAAAATTTGAAGAATTTTTATCAAAAATAGGTCAAACGATTTTCGTTTCTGCAACTCCAGGTCCATTTGAATTTGAACATTCTAACCAAATTGTTGAACAAATAATAAGACCAACTGGACTAATAGATCCAGAAGTACTTGTTAAACCTACTATAGGGCAGGTTGATGATTTTATAGATGAATTACAAAAAGTTATTAAAAGAAACGAAAGAGCAATAGCCGTTGTCTTAACAAAAAAAGATGCAGAAATGCTTGCGGATCATCTAAATCTAATTGGAATAAAAGCAACTTATTTACATTCTGAATTGGATGCTATGGAAAGATCTGAAGTAGTAAGAAAACTAAGAAGTGGAGATGTAGATGTTGTTATTGGAGTTAATTTATTAAGAGAAGGTCTTGACCTACCGGAAGTTTCACTAGTTGCTATAATGGATTCTGATAGAGAAGGATTTTTAAGATCAGAAACTACATTAATCCAGACAATAGGCCGTGCTGCAAGAAATATAAATGGAAAAGTTATATTGTATGCAGATAAAATTACAGAAGCAATGCAAAACGCTATTTATGAAACAAATAGAAGAAGAAAATTGCAAATGGATTATAATGAAAGAAATAATATAAAACCAAAAAGTATAATAAAAGAACTACCTAAAAATATATTTGAACAATTTATGGAAAAAGTTGAAAAACCAGAATTTATATTTGAAGTTGCTGAAAATACAACACCAGAAGAATATATACAACTACTTGAATTAGAAATGTTTAAAGCCGCATCAGAACTAAGATATGAAGATGCAGCAAAATACAGAGATGAAATCAAAAAAGTAAAAAAGAAATATAGATTAAAATAGAAATTTACCTATATAAAAAACACGGCCTGCGCCGTGTTTTCTATTATTTATTTAATAATTTTTGGAACTATTTGATAGCCTGAATGTACCTGTTCTATCATTATCATTAATTATATGAAGATATCTATCTTTAGCTTCTTTAGCTTTTTTTCTTAATATTGATGGTAAATCGGATGTCTCAAATTCATTTTTTAAAAGTTGCATTAACGGCTCTTCAAAAGAATAACCCTCTTCTGTTTCTTCATCAAATACAATATAATTTAAATGTTCATCTTTAATTCTGTCGGGAAATGTCTTTTTCAAAAAATTCAATGTATATTTTGTAAATACGTCAACAACATCCTGAGGCCTTTTGGCATGATTCAACATGTCATGATATTCTTTTTTAGTTTCCTCATAATACTTTACATAAGATTTCATCATACTTTCCCCCTCCTATCTATGAGTCTGTTATTTTTGACTCTAAATATGCGGGAAAAGTTCTTAATAAAAAGATTTTAATTTCAATATAATCTATCAAAAAAATAATTCAGTATACTCATAGTATAAATTCCTGCTGTTTCAAATCTCATAATTGTATCTCCAAGGTTGACTCTATTTTCAGGTAATTTTAAAATTTCTTCTTCTGTAAATCCCATATCAGGACCTAAAATTATAGAAATTTTTTCTACTTTAGACATATGATTTAATTCATCTTTTAATGATTTCGTTGAAGTTAAATCCAACACTATTGGATTTTTTATTGTTTGAATATCTTTCAAATCGAAAAATCCAACTTCTGGAAAAACAGGATTTTCTGATTGTTTAGAACTTTCTATAATAGTTTTTTTGAATTTTTCAATAGTCTTAAATTTCAACTGTGACTTTTTACTGTGAAATATATAAATATTGTTTACTCTTAATTCAACTAATTTTTCTATTAAAATTTTCATTCTGTCAAATTTACTTGCTCCTATATAAAAGTCTATCTCTGGTGTTAGCTTTTTAATATAAGTTTCTTTTGTTTTTATCTGACAAATAGTCTCATTTTTCTTAATTTTTTCTATTATGCAATAATATATATTCCCTTTACCATCAAAAACCTTTATTTCATCATTTTCTTTTAATCTTACGATTTTTAAATGTGATGTTTCACCTTTATCAAGAATTACCTTATTTTCATTAAATATGCCATAAAAAGCATTAGGCATTAGCCTATTACCTCCACTCCCATATATGGAACAAGTACTTTTGGAACTTTTATTTTTCCATCAGGTAATTGATAATTTTCCATTATTGCTACAACAGTTCTTCCGATTGCAAGTCCTGAACCATTTAATGTGTGAACATATTCCATTTTATTATTTCTTGTTCTATATTTTGTATTACCTCTTCTTGCCTGAAAATCCTTAACATTACTACATGAAGATATTTCTTTGTATGCATTGTAACTTGGTATCCATACTTCAAGATCATATGTTTTTGCTGCTGCAAAACCCAAATCTCCGCTACACAGAGTTATTACTCTATATGGCAATTCTAAAAGTTGTAAAATTCTTTCTGCATGAGAAGTCAACTCTTCCAAAGCTCGCTCAGAATCTTCTGGTGTGGTATACCAGAACAATTCTACTTTATCAAATTGATGTTGCCTTATCATACCCCTAACATCTTTCCCATAACTTCCTGCCTCTCTTCTATAACATGGCGTATAAGCAACATATTTTAATGGTAAATCTTTAAAACTCAAGGTTTCATTTTGATGCATTCCAGCAAGAGCAACTTCTGAGGTGGGAATTAAAAACAAATCATCATTCTTTGTGTTATAAGCTTCTTCTTCAAATTTTGGCAATTGCCCAGTTCCCAACATTGTTTCTCTTTTTACCAGATGAGGAGGTAAAACTTCCATATACCCGTGTTCTTTAGTGTGAACATCAAGCATAAAATTTATTAATGACCTTTCAAGTCTTGCTAATTGTGATTTTAATATTGAAAACCTTGATCCACTTATTTTAGAAGCTCTTTCAAAATCCAGCATTCCTAATTCAGGACCTAAATCCCAGTGCGCTTTAGGTTTAAAATCGAATTCACGAATCTTGCCCCATTTTCTAATTTCTATATTATCTTCTTCTGATTTCCCAATAGGTACGCTTTCATCAGGAATGTTGGGAATATGTAATAATTTTATATGTATTTTATCTTCTATATCTCTCATTTGCATTTCTATTTCTTTTATTTCATTGCCAATTTCTTTTGATTCTTCCTTGATTTTTGTAAATTCTTTTACATCACCAGCGGCTTTTAATTTAGCAACCTGTTTTGAGTATTCATTTCTTTTGGCACGTAATTCATTAACCTCTGTTTGTAATGATCTTTTCACTTCATCTAATTCTTTTATTTGGTTAATTAAATCTGTTTCATGATTTCTCTTTTCTAATGCTTCAATAATAATTTCAGGATTCCTTCTTATCAATTTTATATCTATCATTTATTCTCCTCCTTATCTTCTATTTCAAGAGTTAATTTAACTTTATTAGCAGAAATTTCATTTTTATCCGTTTTAAATGTTGCCTTTGTTGTTTCCATGTCGATCTTTTTCTCCGGATTTGTTATTTTTACATTATTATTTAATACCAAAATTTTTGTATTCTCATCATATTCAAAAGATCTGGAAAAAATTAAATAATCATCTTTTATAATTTTTACAAGTTCTTTTTCTGAATTCATTTTTCCAGAATATGTTTTATTTTTATTGTCAAAATTAATTTCATCACAATATATATATATTTTCTTATCATTGTTTTCTAATATAATAACAGTTTCAACATTCCCTTCTAATAAACCTGTATCTTTTTTTAAGTCATATTCCAGAGATACTGCTGTTGCTTCCATTGTATCTGTTTTTATTTTAATACCACCTTCAGATGCCAATTTTCTCCATTCATCATTAACAAGTGTAACTGTTGCTAAATCCGTTAATACTTCTAAAGTTCCTTTAATAACCTGAACATTATTTTTCAATACATAAAATTCATCTCCGCCTTTTACAGTATCTGCACTTACATGTATGGTAGAAGAATATGATATTATAACAAAAGATAGAATGAAAATCATTATAAAAACTTTTTTCATTATTATACCTCCAAATTTTTATTTATCCATGTTTGAGCTATTTTTTTGGCATTATTATATGCTGCTCCACTTAAAGAGTGAAAGGATATTTTTAATGGAGTCAAAATATCTTTCTCTTTAGTAATTATATCAAATAATTTCTTTTTTCTCAAAAAAAATGAATAAAGTAATATTTCAGCACCATTTTTAGGATTCGGTAAAACCATCGAACATTCTAAAGATGTTATTATATCTATGTCTGAAATATTTAAAGGACATAATGATATTTCAGATGATGGAATTAATTTCTGTTTATTATATTCATAATATTTTAAAAAGGGTGGAGTTGAAAATGATGCTAATAAAGCATCGACATACAATTCATCTAAATTAAAATTATATATTTCCTTTTTTTCAATATTATAACTTTCAATCTGAAAAAAATCCCCTAATTCACCTATTTTTGTATTTCCAAAATAAGACTTTAATTCCTTTTCTAATTCTTTATGAGATTCAAATTCAAATTGTTTTCTTTTATTTAGTTTCCATAATGCAATCGCCTGATTATATAATTTTTCATATATTTTATCTTTAAAAAAATATCGATTTAATACTTTTGAGTTTTGTATGAATTCAATCATTTTACCAAAAAAATTTTTTCTATATTTTGATATAAAAAATGGCAATAAAGCGCTGACTCCTGTAACTCTCAGAAAAACCGGTACATTCTGATGCAGAAATTGCGATATTATTCCAGAATTCCAATAAATACCATATTTTATATCGCCAGCAGCTATTTTTATTCTATTCATGTTTTTCACTTCTTTCAAGTTTTGTTTTTGCTTCAAAATATATTTCTTCATATTTTTCAAATTCATACCATTGATATATTGAATCAAATATATAAATTTCATCTGCCTGTTTTAATTTTTCTTCTGTAATATAGTCTATACTTAAAGAAGAAATATAGTTTATGTATTCCAATCCATCATTAAATTTATCATTTTTTTGTGGAATATGTGAAGCAACTACATATTTAGCTCCTAATTTTCTGCAAAGATTTATAGGAACTTCTTCCAATAAACCGCCATCTAAAAGTGTCATTCCACCCATTAGTTTTGGAGTGAATGCTGCCGGTACATTTGATGAAGCCATAACTGCATCCAAAATATATCCTTCTGTTATTTCTTCGATATTTTCAGAATCTATATCCACAGCTACAACACCAAAGGGTATTTTACAATCTGAAAAGCGTTTTTTATAAAATAATGGTTTTAAAAGTTTAAACAATAAATCATTATTTAAAATCCCCTTTGAAGATAATAACTTAGCAAAACCAGTAATCTTATTTTCAAGATTCTTTTTTATATAATTTATTTCTTTTGATGAATGTTTTATAATATAATTAAATTTCTTCATCACCAGTTTACTATTAGGTTCTAATGAATACAATGCCCCTATTATAGAACCTGCACTACACCCGCTTATAGAAACAGGATTATTTTTATATTTCAACTCTAAATGTTCCAATAAAGCTATATGAGCCATCCCTCGAATTCCACCGCTCCCCAGAGCAATTCCGTATTCCATTATAATCCTCCCATTATTACATATACAGCAATTCCGCCAACTATACCTCCAACTAAACCATATAACAAATTGTTCAATATATTTTGATTATTAATTCTACTTTCCAATGATTGTAATCTTGATTCAAGATTATCCGTATTTTCTGAATATTTTTTCATTTCCAGCAACTCTGTAGTAATTTTACTATTTTGAGATTTTAAATTTGTTACTTCTTTTTCCAGATCTATTATTTTCTCATCAAGATAAGATGTATCAGAAACATTTTCAACCTTTTGTTCAACTATATTTAATCGTGTTATTATAGATTCTAATGATTTCATATTCGCTTTTATTAAGTCATCTTTAATTTGCATATATACATAATCTTTAATTTCATCCGATTTACTCATTAAAGATTGAGAAACCATATCGCTGATTATACCTGTTAAAACGTCTTTATTATTAGAAGGTAGACTTTCTAAATTATAAATAGAATTTTCCAGTGATTTTAATCTTCCTTCAAAATTATTTAATTTTAAAGTATTTTTATCAAAGTTATTTTTTAACTCAAATAACACCTTTGTATTATTTATAACATCTTTTTGCAATTTTTCAGTCGGTGGTTGTAATGCCAATTCCTGAACAAGATTGTTGAGTGTTTTGATTTTTTTTGTTAATTCTTCTACAATTTTTAACTCATTATTCAATTTTTGAATTTCAAGAGAATTTTTTGTGCTCAATTGCTCAATATTTGATAATTTTGGTAAAGCGGAATTAACATTTTTTAATAACTCCCCTATATTATTAAGACCACTTTCTTTGACCGCATTTCTAAATGCTTCGAGGTCTTTTTCCATGCCTAAAACCTGTGTTGTAAGATTTGATACAGCATAATCATTGGTATTAATTCTTGATTCAATTTTATCTAATTTAGTGAATAAATTCGATATACTTTCATTTTCTTTATCAAATGCAGCTCCTTCTAATAATCCTATTCTTTGATCGTATTCCTGAAGTTTTTTATTTAAATTTCTGATTTCATCAGCTGCATTTTCTAACTTTTTCATATTATTTATTTTTTCTTCAATCAAAGATAATCTATTCAGCAATTCTTCCGGTATACCTGTTTTGATATTTGTTTTTAAATCACTTATTTCTTTCTGTATATCAAGTACTTTTTTGTCAAGAATATTCACCCTGTTTGATGAATCGGATAAGATTGCAGAATACGAATTTGTTATTTTTTCCAATTCATCAACTTTTATTTTCAGGCTTTCAATATTATCAATTTTATCTTCAATTGTTTGTAACTTTCTTAGTAATAATGGTTCATTTGTTATTGTTGAAGAATCTGTCATTTTAATCCCGGATTCCAGGTAAGATACCCTGTCACTTAATTCATTTATTTGATTTGA
The DNA here is from genome assembly GCF_013363285.1 of Marinitoga sp. 1154. Taxonomy (NCBI): domain Bacteria; kingdom Thermotogati; phylum Thermotogota; class Thermotogae; order Petrotogales; family Petrotogaceae; genus Marinitoga; species Marinitoga sp. 1154. The sequence goes on from NZ_LBFB01000002.1 coordinate 169,309, forward strand.
TAATTCTGGTATTCTTGAGGTTAAATTCATTAATGGCTTCACCTGAAAATCAAATTTTTGTTGAACAACTTCATCTATATATGTATTTGAAGAAGATATTTCATTTTTTAAATTATTTAATTCATTTTTTAATTCCATTATAGTTGCATTTTCACTATCTTTTTTCCATCGCATCTGCGCAGCAACTTCATTTGTTATATATACCTTTAATCCTTCTTTTTCTTTTGTAAATAATTCATCTATATATGACTTATAATTGCTCTGTTCCCTTTTCAGGTAATCATCCAGAGTATTTGTCATGTACTCCTTGGTTTTTGAAAATTCTTCCAAAACACCTTCGACTGCTTTTTCAAAATCATTCATTCTATTGCTAAAAATAACAATAGACGCAAGTGTTGTTTCGTATAATTCATTAATCTTTTCAACTGACTTTTTTTCAGCCACCATATATGCATTTTGAGCAATCGCATTAAAAATAGGATTGTTAGAATCTGTTGAATCTATTGTTATAGCCATTTCTAAATTTTTAATTCTCGTTGAAAAATCTTCCAGTAAATTTTTTGTATTTTTATAATCAGTATCAAGTGAAAACATGAAGTTTTCCAATGTATACACTCTTTGAGGTAACTTTTCCATTTCTAATCTTGTTAATGAAGCGTCTAAAGAATCTAATTTCTTTTTATAATTTTCATTTAAATAATCTAGAAAATTAGAACCAAATATAGCTAAATCATATCTTGAAACGGAAATAGCACCATTAAATTTTCCCTGTGTATCCGTTTCCATTATCCCAGCTTTTACTATTTTATAAACATGTGGATATACAGGCGAAGTTGGTTTAACATCGAGAATTTCACCAAATATTGATACAATAAAAATAAATATTGAAATAAAAATCAAAAATTTTTTCATTTTTTTGCCCCCTTAATACCAATTATCCAGGTTAATATATTTTCCTTCATCAGTAATATATATAAATCTTTCTACTATTTTTCTATCGCCTTTATATACGCTAATTTTATGAACCCCATATTCCAACCTTAAATCCAATTCAGAAGCTGTATATTTAATATCATCAACATAAACATCAAATGCTCTTGAATTTACTATTTTTACAGGCACCAGATTTGCTTTAGAAAAGAATATTACTCTATGTTCATAATTATTTATATTTATATCTATATTATACGATTTTCCATCAGGAAACTTAAATACAACATTATGAATACCACTATTTAAAACCTTTCCTAAAACATACCCTCGATTTATGTATTTTCCATCTATATAAATTAATACATAATTAGAAGATGTAAATAAAGAAACTGCTCCTATATTATCTTCTGTAGTTAAAAAAACTGTTTGAGATCTATTTTTTCTTAATGTTATTGATTTCTTTGAATTTAAATAATAAATATCAAGTTTTTTAGTATTTTGCATTGTATTTATTAAAATAGTTGATGGAGTAAATGCATATTTATCACTTATATAAGCCAAAATTTTTTCTTGAGATAATACTTCAACCGAAGTTGAAAGTAATGGATTTAAAATTAATTCTTTTGGTGAATCTTTATTTATAATATACCTAAAAAAAAGATTTTTATCTGTTTTTGAGACTATTTCCAAAATATGAGGCATTCCGTCCAATTCAAGATATTCAACCGAATTACCAATATATTTTCCATCTAAATAAAACTCTAAACCTTTACTATTCTGTATTTTCACAATTCTTTTGTTTTCATATAATTCAAAGAATAAAGTTTTTTTATTCAATGATTTATCTAAGTTTATTGTTAATTCCTTTGATATGTAACCAATTTTTGATAAAATTATTTTTAGATTACCAGATGGAACAGTAAATGTATTTGGTGTATATCCAACTTTTTCACCATTTATAGTCACCAACGCATTTTGTGGTGATGAATCTATATACAACTGAATTCCTTTTTTTAATTCAAAGTTATAACTCACTGGCTCGTCAGATTTTAAAATAATATTTTTCTTAAAAGGTAGATATCCATCTTTAATCAATTTAATATTATAATTTTTATTTAAAGATAAAATAGTAGAATATGGTGTTTCACCTACAAACTTTTCGTTTATATACAAATTTGAAATTGGTGTTGAATCAAAGGTGACCATACCATTTGGAACCAACTCCACCATTATTTTCTTTGTTTCAAATGGTTTTAATTCAAGATTAATATTTTGGGATTTATAGTTTTCAGCTGAAATTGTTAGAGTTTTTACATTTATAGGAATTTTAAGAACATCACCATTTTTTATTAACACCTTATTTTTATCAAAAGAAATATAAAATGATTCTATATTTGCCCTAAATTCTATTGAAGCCAAAGGAATAAGGTTTGCATTTATTTTTTTATCTGAGTCAATAGAAACTGTAGTTTTATAATCTTTATACCCAAATTTTGATATTATTATATTATATGTTCCCGATTGCAGTGAAACATTCTCAGTATTGCTTTTCATTGTAAGCATATATTGATTATTAATATAAACTAAAGAACCTTTTGGGGCATTTATCGTTAATTGAAAAGAAAAGATCATAGAGGTAAGCATCAAAAATATAAACAAAAAAGTTTTAATCTTTTTCACAGTTCCTCACCTCATTTATAATATTATCCAGATCCTCAAGTTGATTCATTAATTTTTCAGGATTTTCGATTTTAGATAATACTTTATCCATAAACACAACACGAGCTTTTATAACTTCTTCAATAACATTTTTGCCTTTTTCTGTAATTTTAATAGTCGTGACTCTTTTATCCTTTTCATCTTTTGTTTTTTTAAGATACCCTGAATTCTCAAGTCTGTTGATTAAACCTGTAGTCGTACTCTTTGTTATCCCTAAAGCCAGACTTAAATCTGTAACTCTTTTTTCACCTCGAAAGTATAATATTTGTAATAGATCAAATTGTGCTGGAGATATTTCACTATTTTTTATAATTTTTCTTCCTTCAACCTTAATTTTAAAACATATATCTCTTAGAATTTTCTCGAAATTTTCCAATCTTTTTTTATCCATAATGTTCCTCCTATCTAAATTTTATATTTTTTTGAAAGAGAGGTTGTTTTAATGGTAAAAAACATAACATTTTCTGCTATGTTAAGCGTTATAACAGTGTTACTATTTACCTCACAGATGTTTATTCCTGTATTAGGTGTTTTTGTTGCATTTTTCAGCTTAATACCCTTAATTCTGGTATTTGAATTGACAGATATGAAATATTTTATTATATCCACCTTAACTTCAGGCTTTTTAATATTAATATTAAATGATATTTTTGGTCTAATCTTTTTTTCGACCTTTTTATTGCCACCAGTATTAAGTATAGTATATAATAAAAAAAATAAAATACCCCACATTATATTTTTTCTCGTACCAGTGGCATCATCCTATTTTATGTATAAATCTTTTTTCAATGTAAAAATTTTCTATTATATGTGGCCTTTAATTGGGGCATCAATATTTTTTGTAGTAAAATTTTATTATATAAAAATAACAGAGTTAATAATGAAAGGTTTAAAAGCAAAAGGTTTTTAGCATTAAAAAATGTATATATATATTTTATCAGAAAAACTCTAAAAAATGAAATATATGTTATAATGAATATATAAATACAAAGAGGTGAACGTTATGGAAACTATAGATGTTGTTATTGAAAAAATAGTTAATGGTGGATATGGTTTTGCAAGATATGATAATAAAATATATATGGTAGAACACGCATATCCAGGAGAATTTGTTAAAATAAAAGTAAAAAACAGAAAAAAAGATGTTTATTTTGCTGAAGTAGTGGAATACATTGAAAAATCACCATATAGAAATAGACAAATTTGCCCTCATTATCAGGAATGTGGAGGATGTCAATTGTTAGACCTTGATTATAATGAACAATTAAAAATAAAAACAAAAATAGTTAAAGAACAAATAAGAAGAATTGGAAAATTAGACGACACTCTAGTATTAAATGCAATAGGTTCAGATGAAATAAATCATTACAGAAGTAAAATGGAATTTGCATTTTCCTATAAAAATGGAGATATAAAAATTGGATTGAAAAGGAGAAACAGTAATGATATTATAGATATAAAAAATTGTTTAATTGCTCCTAAAGAATTTAATAACATTATTTCTGAAACAAAAAAAATATTCAATGCGTTAAACTTAAAAATATATAATCCAAAATTCGGAAAAGGAGAATTCAAACATCTAGTTTTAAGAAAATCATTTTCAAAAAATGAAATTATGTCAATCTTCATTACAAAAACAGAATATATAAATAATTATAAAAATTTCAAAAGATTAATAAAGGAAAAAATTAAAGCAAATTCTATTATCCATGTAATGAATGGTTCTGATTCAATTGTTTTACGAGGACCTTATAAAACATTAAAAGGGGAAGGTATTATAAAAGAAGAGTTTAATGGATTTGAATATCAAATTCCGCCTACCGCTTTCTTCCAGAATAATTATAACATAACAAAAAAAATATTGAATGAATTTGTAGAAATTATAAAAAGAGAGAAAATATCCGGTGCCCTGTTAGATCTTTATTCTGGAGTGGGCTTATTTTCTATATATTTAGCTCCACTTTTTAAACATGTTACAGGCGTAGAAAATAACGGAATTTCTGTAAAAGCGGCTCATTCGAATTCAAATATAAACAATATAAGAAATACCACTTTTATAAAATCGGATGTTTTAGAATTCATAAAAAACTATGATAAAAAAATAGATCTTTTAATAGTAGATCCTCCAAGAAGTGGACTTGATAAAGAAATTTTAACTAAAATTTTACAATTAAAACCAGAAAATATTTTCTATTTATCCTGTGATCCAACCACATTATCAAGAGATTTATCCAGATTAAAAGAATCTTACAAAATAGAGTTTATAAAGCCTTTTGATATGTTTCCAAATACTTTTCATATTGAAAATTTTGCGTTTTTAAAAGCAAATATAAGCAATTAATTATAATTAAAGTTAAATTTCTACAATTATTGCATAAAAACAATAATTTTTGGTATAATATGTATTGGATATATTAAATTTTGGAGGGAGGACTTTCCATGGAATTTATTTCAAAGATAAATGTTTTACCAAAAATACCTGAAAAACTTTCAAGGCTACCGGAATTAAGTAAAAATCTTTGGTGGACATGGAATTATGATGCCCAGGAGATATTCGAAAGAATAGACGAAAAATTATGGGTAGAAGTCAACAGAAATCCAGTCCTATTTTTAAAAAAAGTAAGTCAAAAAAAGTTAAATGAAGCTGCAGAAAATAAAGCTATAATATCATTATACTCACAGGTTATTGAAAAATTTAATACTTATATGAAAGCAGAAAATACATGGTTTAAATCTACACACAGAGAATATAAAGGCGGAGAATTTGCTTATTTTTGTGCCGAATATGGCCTTCATGAATCATTTCCAAATTATTCCGGAGGACTTGGTGTTCTTGCTGGAGATCACTTGAAATCATCAAGTGACCTTGGAATACCACTTGTAGCAGTTGGTTTATTATATAAACAGGGTTATTTTGAACAAAGAATTAATTCTGAAGGTTGGCAGGAAGCTATATTTAATCCATACGACTTTGATAATTTCCCGGTAATATCTGCCAAAGACAAAGAAAATAATGACATATATATTACCGTTGAAATGGAAAATAGAAAAGTATATGCAAAAGTATGGAAATTACAGGTTGGAAGGATAAACCTCATATATCTTGATACAGATATTCCACAAAATGACCCAGAAGATAGAATGATAACATATCAACTCTACGGTGGAGATCAAGAAATGAGAATCAGACAGGAAATGTTATTGGGAATAGGTGGAGTAAGAGCATTAAGAGCTATAGGATATAATCCTTCTGTATGGCATATGAATGAAGGACATTCTGCATTTTTGGGCTTAGAAAGGATTAGAGAACTTGTTCAGGAAAAAGGATTATCTTTCAGAGAAGCTGTACAGGCTGTAAAAGCAAGTGCAGTATTTACAACACACACACCTGTACCAGCTGGGCATGATGCTTTCCCATTTTATTTAATGGATAAATACTTTAAAAATTATTGGCCACAATTAAAAGCTTCCAGAAGGGAATTTCTTGATTTAGGCGCAGAAATAAGACCTGACGGTTCTGAATTATTTTCCATGACCACGCTGGCTTTAAATCTCTCCTCAAGAGCTAACGGCGTAAGTAAATTACACGGCGAGGTTTCAAGAGATCTAGCTAAAGATATATGGAAAGGTCTGGAAGCTGTAGAAGTTCCAATCACTCATGTTACAAATGGTGTTCATGCAACAACATGGATCTCAAAAGAATTGCAGGATTTGTTCTCAAATTATTTAGGCAAAGATTGGCATGAAAAAATTGATGATCCAGATTTGTGGAAAAAAATCGACAATATTCCTGATGAAGAATTATGGAATGTAAGAAAAGGATTAAAGAAAAAACTTATTGAATTTATCCATGAAAGAACAAAGTTGCAAAGAATGAGACATGGTGAAACTGTAGAACAATTAGAAGAAATCGATAAAATATTGAATCCTGATGCTTTAACAATAGGTTTTGCAAGACGATTTGCTACATATAAAAGAGCAACTCTTATATTTAAAGATTTAGATAGATTAAAGAAAATACTAAATAATCCAGAAAGACCTGTTCAACTTATTTTTGCTGGAAAAGCTCACCCCGCTGACAAACCAGGTCAGGAATTAATTAAACGAATTTATGAAATTTCAAGAATGCCTGAATTTAAAGATAAAATTGTCTTTATAGAAAATTATGATATGAATGTAGCAAGACATTTAGTTGCCGGAGTTGATATATGGCTAAATAATCCAAGAAGACCCAGAGAAGCCAGCGGAACAAGCGGTCAAAAGGCTGGTATGAATGGCTCTCCAAACTTCAGTGTATTAGATGGTTGGTGGGTTGAAGGATATAATAGGAAAAACGGATGGGCAATTGGAGATGAAAGAGATTATATAGATCTTGAATTACAAGATAAAATAGATAGTGTATCTATATATAATACATTAGAAAAAGAAATCGTTCCATTATATTATGATCATAACGAAGAATTAGGAGTATCAAGAGAATGGATAAAAATAATGAAAGAATCTATAATTTCTGTAACCTCATTCTTTAATACCCATAGAATGCTCAAAGAATACACACAAAAATTATATATGACTGCAGCAGAATTAGGAGAAAAGTTCATTAAAAATGATTTTTCTATAGCCAGAAAATTCTCAAGCTGGGTAGAAATATTAGAAAGAAATTGGGACAGTATTAAAATTAAAGTATTATCAAATGTAAAAGAAGACGTTACATATACAACAGAAGGCAAAATAGAAGTAAAGGCCGAAGTGTATTTACCCGGAATTGGACCTGATTCGATATTAACCCAGATAGTTCTGGCTAAATTAGAAAATAATAAGGTAGTGTCTTTAAAATCATTTGATATGAAATTAAATAAAGAAGTTAATAAAGATACATATTTATTTGAAGGTGAATTTGAGGTCGATGAAAGAGGTCAATATGGCTGGAATGTTAGAGTTATACCTTTTAACCCAATAATGCCTTATCAACATTATTTGATTGGATTTGTAAAATACCCACAATAAAAAAAGAGATCTCTTTAATCTCTAAAATATATAGTTTTAAAGTTTTTTTGTGTTTTCAAGAATTTGGAAAGAATAAAAAAATACCGCGAAAGCGGTATTTTTTTATTAGATTGAAATTTATTTTTAAAATTGCTAAAAATATGATATAATTACAAATGTATAATAAATAATAAGGGGGAATTAAAATGAAAGATGGTATTCTTGGCATTTTAAATTATGCATTAGCAAAAGAAATTGAAGGAAAAAACTTTTACAAAAGCAAATTAGACAATATTTCAAATCTTCAATTAAAAGAAATTTTTTCTATGTTGGTAGAAATGGAACAAGGACATGCTGAATATATAAAAAAACTAATAAAAAAATACGAAGATGAAAAAAATTTAGACGTAGAATTCGAAGAAGATAATGAGAACTTATTTCAAACAAGAGAAGAAAAAGAAATCACAGGCGGTAAAATAGAAGAAATGACTTTAGACTTATCTGTTGTTAAAATGGCATATTTAATCGAAGATGATTTTATGAAATTTTATAAAAATGCTGCAGAAAAAGTAGAAAACAATGATGCAAAAAAATTATTTGAAAAATTATCCAAATGGGAAGAAACCCACAGAGATATACTATACAATATATACAGGGATCTTTCCAATGACTATTGGATTAAAATGAATTTCACACCATTATATTAATAATAAAGGAATGGACTTTCCATTCCTTTATTATTTTCTACAAAAAATATTTATTAATAGCGAGGTGAGATAGTGAAAACCTTAGGTGAAATATTAATATCTAAAAATCCAATAAGTGAAATTGTTATGGGAAATCATGCGCTTGTTAGAGCAATGCTCGAATCCGGCGTAAAAGTAGTAACTTCTTATCCCGGCTCTCCTACACCAGAAATTGCAGAAGGTATAAGAAGTATTCCAAAAGATAAAAATCCAATGTATTTTGAATTTTCTGTAAATGAAAAAGTTGCAACTGAAGTTGCTTTTGGTGCTTCAATGAACGGACATTTATCTACTGTCTTTTTTAAAAGTGTGGGATTAAACGTAGCTGCTGATTCTTTTGTTCAGCTTGGACTATTTGATTTAATCGGAGGTATGATTATAGTTTTAGGCGACGATCCTGGTGCAAATTCCTCACAAAACGAACAGGATAACAGGCATTTTTCAAAACTTTCATATATTCCTATGTTTGAACCAAATTCGCCAAAAGAAGTATACGAAATGTTCAAAGAGGCTGCTAAAATATCCAAAGATTTACACATGCCAATAATTTTAAGATTAACAACTCATGTGTGTCATGCAAAAGAAAAAATAGATTTCGATAAATTAATTATAGAGGAATATGATTACTCACCAAAATTCGACAACTTCAATGCTCCACATATTCCAATTGCTGCCCGAGCACTCGACATGAAAAGAAAGTCCCTAAAAAGACTGGATATATTTAAAAACATAACACAAAATTCCAGATTCAACGAATATATCGATAATGGAAATAAAAATAAGGGAATAATTGTAACTGGATTACCATATCTATCATTACTTGATGTTTTAGAATACTCAAAAGAAAAGATTGATATTTTAAAAATTGGGATTGTAAATCCTCTACCTGAAAAAATAATAATAGATTTTCTGAAAACTCATAAAGAAGTAAAAATATTAGAAGAATTGGATGACATTATGGAAAAGGATATAAAATCGTTAGCTTTCGATCATAAAATAGATGTAAAAATTATAGGAAAACTTGATATCGAAGATTGGATTGGTGAATATAAACCTGATAAGGTATATGAAATATTAAGAAAAACATGGCCGGAAATATTAGAAAAAATAGACATCAACATTCCAGAAATAAAATTAAATCCAAGACCTCCACAACTATGTCCAGGATGTGGTCATAGGTCAGCATTTCATGCAATAAAATATGCCTTAAAAGACACGGATATTACAGTTGCAGATATAGGATGCCATACATTGGGATTTTTAGAACCGTATAATATGGGTCAGGTTTTATTATCAATGGGCCATTCCACTTCCACTGGTGCGGGTTTATCATTATTTAATAAAACCAGGAATGTCGTTGCATTTTTAGGTGATTCAACATTATTTCATGCCGGAATACCTGGTATAGTAAATGCCATATTCAATAATCATAATTTAACTTTAATAATAATGGAAAACGGAACTACAGCAATGACAGGACATCAAGACTTACCATCAATAGGAAAAAATTTTAACGGCCCCTCAGAAGCAATTCCTATAAAAAGGTTACTCGAAAGCTTAGGGGTAAAATTTATTAAAGAAGTAGATACATACAATCAAAAAAAATTAAGAGAATATGTAATAGAAGCTTTAAATACAGATGGATTTAAAGTTATTATAGCAAAACATCCCTGCATGTTAAAACTAACACGCGAACAAAGAAAAAAGGGAATATTTAAAAACAACAAAGTCGAAGTCACAAGTAAATGTGATCATCAATATATATGTATAAGTGATTTTGGATGTCCTGCATATCAAATAACCCCTGAAGGAGATGTATGGGTACAGGAAGATTTATGTATAGGCGATGGTTCATGTATACAAACTTGCCCCACAAATGCTTTAAGCTTTAAAATTGTATCAAAAGGGGGAGATAAACAATGAAAATATTCAATATTTACTTAATTGGTGTTGGCGGACAGGGGATTGGATTATTAAGCGAAGTGATAATAAGAGCAGCTGATAAAGCTAATTTACCTGTAAAGGGTGTTGATACTCACGGATTAGCCCAAAGAGGCGGAACAGTATCTTCTAATATACGGATTGGAAATGTTAATTCTCCATTAATTATGAAAAATCAAGCAGATTTAGTAGTAGCTTTAGAACGACATGAAGCATTAAGAGGTATGAATGATTATTCAAAAAATAATTCTACAGTCATTTATTATGACACAGTCTGGCAACCTTTGGATGTAAGATTAAGAAAAAACAAAGAAATTAATAATGACATATTATTAAAAGTAGCAAACAAAAGAAATATTAATTTAATAAAAGTATATATAGATGATTTAAACGATGCAAGAATGCAAAATATGGCTGTTTTAGCAACAATGGCTAAATATAATTTAATTCCAAACGTACAAAAAAATCACTACATTGCAGCTATAAAAGATTTATTAACAGGAAATATTTTAAAAAATAATATTGAATTATTTGAAAAAATTTATGAAATTTAGGAGCCGTAATCGGCTCCTTTTTTATGCAATTGAAGAAACACGAGTTCTTTTCTTTGATTTAAACAACTCTTGAACTTCTCTATCAAAAATTATTTTTATATAATTTTCTAGTTCATCAATAGAATTTAAATTTAAAATTTCATTTTCTGTAATCTTATTTTCCAACCCTATTAATTCTAATAAAAATTTATTTTGCTCTGAATTAAACAAAAAAGTTTTAAAATAATGTCTTTTATTTTCATACCATTGTATTAACTCTTGTGTTTTTATCATTACATTACCCCCTTTTAGTGTTTTGGAAAATTTTATAATCTACTATTTTGTATCTTGATTTTATGTTACTACAAATAAATCAAAAATACAATTAAGAAAAGGTAAAAAATAGGTAACAATTCTACTATCAGGTAGAAAATGGTGTATAATATATATATACAATAAAGGCGAGGTGAAATAATGTCAAATCTTATAGGCAAAAGAATTGAACTTTTAAGAAAAAGAAAAGGCCTATCGAGAGAAAAATTGGGATATATTATAGGTATAGCAGGTAATAGTGTATATAGAATTGAATCTGGTATGAATTTACCATCTGCAGAGGTTATAATTGAATTAGCAAAATACTTTAATGTATCTACAGATTATATACTTGGTCTTGATACAGAATCGGATGAAGAAAACATAGTAAAGGTGCAGATGAAAAAAATTCCGGTATATGAAAAAGTCGCTGCTGGACGTTCCGGTATAGCAGAACCTATAGATTATCCTATTGATGAAATATACATTCCAGTAGGTTCAAAAGGAGAGTTTGCAGTTGAAGTTATTGGAGATAGCATGGAGCCAGAAATAAAAGAAGGCGACTATGTTATTATCGATCCTAATGCATATGTAGAATCCGGAAATAGAGTAGTTGCATTAATAAACGATGGTGCAGATGCGCTTGTAAAAGTTTATAGAAAAGCAATGGAAGGTCCTGCTATGCTTTACAGTTTAAATCAAAAATACGAACCTATAATCTTAACAGAAGATTTAAAGTGGGAAATTATTGGTAAGGTTGTTAGTCTATATAGAAGATATTAAAAAGATATTTATTTCCACTTTATAAAACCAGCCATCAAATTAAGATGGCTGGTTTAGTATTTAATTTATTATTGCACTAATATCTTTTACATAATCTCTAATACTTAAGTCTTTTGAATACAAAAATAATACCATATCTTCAATAGCTAAAATATATCTTTGTCTTTTCTTAACAATTTGTGGGTCAAATTTCCCAGCTAATAACATATAAAAGTTTTGAAAATCTAAGAAGAAATATTTAAGAAACATTATTTTGTAATAATTACTATTAATCAGCTATCCTCAATTTACACAGAATTTTAGATAGTCCCCACAAAACAGGAGTTTTAGTTTATTTCCTCAATATATTTAGCCTCTTTTCCAACAAAAACAATTATATACTTTTTCATCGTTTCATTTTTTGTGTTTAATTCATATGATTTTTTGTATTTTTCTATTTGTTCTTTTGCTTCTTTTACTTTCCTTTTTAATTTTTCTTCTGTGTATTCTTTTTGTTTTATATATTTTACTTCTATTATCGCTTCATATGGTACTTCTTCGTATCTTTTGAACATTGCTATGTCTATATACCCATTTTCTACTGGATATTCCATTTTTACCATTGCATATGGCGTTAGTATTAGATAACTATACATTATTGCTTTTATGTATTTTTCATCTAATCCCATGAATATTCTGTTGTCCATTTTGCTTAGTAGGTTTTCTATTTCTTTGGCAAATGGCTCTATTTTTCCATCTTCTAATATCGTTATTATTGCATTTTCTATTTCATCTGTGTCTATATATTCCGTTAACCTTTCTTCTATGTATTCTGTGAAGTATTCTGAGAATATTTTTTTCATTGAATAATTTGGTATTTTTAAATATGTCCTTAATCCTTCTTTTTCAAATGTCATAAACCCAAGATAGAATAATAATGATTTTATATCTTTTATTTCTATCCTTT